>NZ_LZML01000005.1:0-36525 GCF_001665695.1 Nocardia sp. 852002-51101_SCH5132738
CGGTCGAACTGCCGCTCGCGCGCCGGCGACCACGCCACGCCCAGCCGCTCCCGCAGTTCGGGTGGCATCGCGCCCGCCACCGCGACACCGACGGGGTCGACACGGCGTTTCTCGCCGACGAGATCTCGGCGTGGCTGTCCCCCGCCTACGGCGCCGCGAACGTCGTCATGCAACTGGCCAACGCCGGGGTTGCCTACGGCGTCATGGAGAGCACTGTGGACAGCGGCAATCTGCACAAACATCCGATCAAACGCGGCCGCACCACCATGACCTACATCGCGGTGGCCGTGGCCGGCAATGCCCAGGACCGCCGCATCTTTCGCGAGGCGGTGAACGCGGCCCACCGCCAGGTGCGGTCCCGGCCGCGAAGCCCGGTGTCCTACAACGCTTTCGATCCGCGGCTGCAACTGTGGGTCGCGGCCTGCATGGCGGCGGTGTTCGAGGACACGCGACGACTGCGGGGCGGGCGCAGCCGACACGATCCCGAGGCCGTCCATCGCGCCGCGGCGGTCTTCGCGACGACCCTGCAGGTGCCGCCCGAGTTGTGGCCGGCGGATCGGGCGGCATTCGAGCGCTATCGCACCGAACAACTCGACCGGCTCGATTTCGACGACCGCATGCGTGAATTCCTCGTCGGCATCGCGCGGCTCGATTTCCTCCCGGCGCCGGTGTCAGCGGTGCTCGGAAACTGGAATCTGTTCATGACTCTCGGCTATCTGCCGCCGCAGCTGCGGCGCAAACTCGGCTTCCGCTGGACCGCCGCCGAACAGCGCCGATTCGATCGCTGGCAGCGGGTGTTGCGCGGGTTCGACCGGCTCACCCCGCCCGGCGTGGTGCGGTTGGGCATGCGCGCCACGGTCTGGGACATGCGCCTGCGCTACATCACCGGCGCCACCGTCGTCTGACCGCATTCGTTCGAAGGAAAGATCATCGTGACATCCGAAAGCAGCGCGCCTGCACGCACTCTCGCTCCCGAACCGGAACTCATCGTCGACGGCGAAGCGGTCGAGCTCATCGCCCCGGACTCGCTCACCGCCGAGATGGTCGGTCACTGGACCTACCTGATCCTGGAGGCGGCCGCCTTCCTGATGCAGGGCATGCATCCGGTGATCGCCGATGTGGTGGAACGCTATTCGATCGCGCGCACAGATCCGGGTGGGCGCGCGATCCGCTCGGTGGATTCGGTGCTGCGCTGGACCTACGGCGGGCTCGAGGCGGTCGAGGAGGGCCGGCGGCTGCGGTCACTGCATCAGCCGCTGACCATGCGCAACGCCGACGGCAAACACATCAGCGCACTGGATCCCGGTGCGTATCAATGGGTTATCGCCACTGCCTACATCACCACCCTGAATGCCGGACCGCTGTTGATCGGCCGAGAGTTCACCGTCGCCGAGCAAGAGGAGTTGCTGCGCGACAACCGCCGGCTCGCGCGCCTGCTGCGCGTCCCGATGAAGGGCTATCCGGCCACCCGCGCCGAATTCGAGCACTACTTCGACCGGATGATCGAAACGACGCTCGAGGCTCGGCCCGAAACGCTGGACAGTGTCGAACAACTGCGTCACAGCAAGGCACAGCCCGAGGCGATGGCCCGGATTCCCGCGCCGGTGCGCCCACTGGTCGAGCTCGCGCTGCGTCCGGCCATGCGGATGACCTACCTGGCGTTGATCGCCGCCATGGATCCGCGCATCCGGGCCATGCTCGACATCGAACCCACTCCCCGCGAACAGCGGCAGGTACGGCTGATCTTCACCGCGGTGCGAGTGGCCTACCGGATACTGCCGGACCGGCTGACCTACTTCCCCCTCGCCTACCACGCTCGCAAGCACCATCAGTGCATCCAGGCCATGAAGCGCCGCGAACTGAAGTCGGCGGCCTACCGGGTGCGCCCCAAGCAGCCGCTGCGGCCGGTTCCCGATCCGAGGTGACGGCGATGGGGAACTCCCGGCCACCCTGGCCGAAATGTTCGCTTACTACGACACGATCGCCGGCCGCGCGCAGCCGGACGCCCTGACCGGGCGGCCCCGACGACGGTGATAGAAAGGGTGGACAGCCCGAACCGCCGACCACAGGGAGTCCCGGTGACAGATCCCGCACGTCTGGCCGGCCTGATCCCCGGCGGACTGGACACCCTGGATCCCACGGCCCGCAAGATCGTCACCGCCGCCCGAATATGCTTCACGGACAACGGTTTCGCCGAGACCACCATGCAGCGCATCGCCGAGACCGCAGGGGTGGGCGTCGCGACCGTGTACCGCCGGTTCGGCCACAAACAGCATCTGGTCCGCCTGGCCATCCTCGACGAAGCGCTGCGGCTGACCACCCTGCTCGCCGAGGTGGCCGACCGCGCCACCGGCCCGGAGGAGGCGACCACCGAGGTGTTCGCCGCATTCGTGCACGAGGCGTCGGCGCCGAAACTGCTCACCCGCAGCATCCGCGAATCACCGGCCGCCGGTGAACTCACCGACTTCCTCACCGACGACACCGCCATCGGCGTCTCGCGCACGCTCGTCACCAACCATCTGCGGCGCTGGCAGGACACCGGACGGTTGCCCGCCGATCTGGACCTCGCCATCGTCGGGGAGATGATCGCCCGGCTGATGATGTCGCTGATCGAAAACCCGGCCTCCGTCATCCCCCTCCAGGACACGGCGAAGGCCCGCGAGTTCGCCCGCGTCTATCTGGTGCCGCTGCTGCAGACTTGGCGCGTCGCGCCTGCCGACAGCTAACGGCCCGAAGCGCCTCCGCCCCGCGCCTCGGTGGCGAATACTGATCGGTGTCCGGGTGGCGTCATCACCGGGATACCGATTGTGCAGTGTGGAGTTGCGATGAGGCTGCGAGCTTCGACCCTGACCGTCCTCGCCGCCGCGTGTGTCGTGGCCGCCGCATTCGCTCCCGCCGCCGCGGGCCCACCGCTGCCGGGCACGGTGGATCTGCCCTGTGCGGCGGCGACCCTGCATCAGGACGTCGCGTGGTATCGGCCCGCGGGTACGCCACGCGGCCTGGTCTGGCTGCAGCACGGCTTCGCGCGCACCGAGGGCAACGTCGCCGCACTCGCCGAAACACTTTCCGCCGCTGGGTATCTCGTCTTCTCCCCCAGCCTGCCGTTCGTGAACCTCGACGGCTGCACCCTGCAGAACGTCGGCGACAATACCGCGTTCCTGGATCAGGTGGCCCGGCTGTTCGCCACCGCCGACGATCCCACCGGCCCGCTCGCCACCTCGGCGACGCGCGCCGGAGTCGGGCTGCCCGCGCTCCCGCGCTCGTTCGTGTTCATCGGTCATTCCGCCGGCGCCGAAGCCGTCGAATACGTCGCCCACCGCCTGCACACCTCCTCTCCGGCCGCGTGGGCGAAGCTGCGCGGGCTCGTCCTGCTGGACCCGGTGAAATCCTTCCTCGGCGCCGATACCGATGTCGCACTCGACGATCTCGCCGCCACCGACCTGCCCGTCCTGACCGTCTCCGGTCCGCCCGCGCTGTGCAACAACTTCGGCAGCGGAACCACCGTACTGCAGACACATCTGCATCGCCCCTTCCTCGGGGTGCGCCTCGACAGCGGCGAACACACCGACGCCGAAGGAACCTCGAGCGATCCGCTGGGCGAATTGCTCTGCGGGATACCACAACCGGCGAACGTGGCAACACTCCAGCACCTCGCCACCGGTTGGACCGGCGACTACGTCGACGGCACCACCGACTATCCGGCCGCCGCCGCGGGGGCCTTCGCCGAACACCTCGCCGAGCCCCTCACCGGAGCCTGACCGGAACCGGCGGACCGCTGCGGCCCGGCCCGGATTGCGCTCGGCGGCAATCGGTTCCGACGACCGGCCCGCAGCCACCCGGTCGAGCGTCCAAACTATTGTTCACCTGCGAAAACATATGCGAGAACAAGACGGCCGTAAGGCGTTAACGGTATGATCACAGTGGGTTTACGGTCTCGCCACAATGCCCTCGGTACTCTGAAACGGTCTACAGCGACGTACGATTTCACGCTCACCGCACAGCAATTCATGCTACAAGGGGACGCTACGTGTCGAATCCTGTGTATGCCCGCGTTCTGGGCCCTTTGACTCTCGCCCTCGACAATCGCAATGCGACGCCGACCGCACAGAAGCAACGGCAATTGCTGGCCTTGTTGTTGATTCGGCATTCGACGGTGGTTCCGGTCACGACCCTGATCGAAGAGCTGTGGAACGACGATCCGCCGCGCAGCGCGATAACGGTCGTGCAGACCTATGTTCTGGGTATCCGGAAGAAGATGGCGCAATATCTGGATGTGGACCAGGGCGAGATCGCGGACCGATATCTCCGCACCTGGAGCAAGGGATATATGTTCGACGCCCAGGACTGTGTCCTGGATTTGCGCGACTATCGCACGATGACCGACGCCGCCCGCTGCGCGCTGAATGCCGGTGACGACATGCGCGCGGTGGATCTGTTCACGGCGGCCGAAGCACTGTGGACCGGTCCGGCGCTGCTGGACGTGGAAAGCGGCCTGCCGCTGTCGGCCGAGCTGTCGCATCTGGAACAGGTGCGGCTGACCGACCTCGAACTGCGAATCGAAGCGCAGCTGCGGCTGGGCCGCTTCCGCGAGGTCTGCCCCGACCTGGCACGACTGACCGCGGAACAACCCCTGCACGAACGGCTGCAGGCCTACTACATGTACGCGTTGTGCCGTTCCGGCCGGCGGCATCGCGCTCTCGAGTCCTACCATGAATTCGCCCGTTCACTGCAGCGGGAACTCGGCCTGGATCCCTGTGTGAAATTACGCCGATTACACAGCGACATTCTCAACGCCTCCGACGAATCGGTGACCCTGATGCTCGAGCGCCGCCATGCCGGATATCTGATCGGCTGGCAGGCGGGCGCGCAACGTTCCGCGACGCCCGCCTGATCCGGCCGGCCTCATTCCGGGGCGGTACCCTCGAACATTTCTTCCACCAGGGCGGTGGTATGGGTACCGGCTCGGAATTTCGACTGATCGAGGACGTCCAGCAGAAATTCTCGAGTGGTGCACAATCGTTCGCCCTCGACCCGGAATTCCGTCAGCGCCCGGTTCATCCGCGCTATCGCGGCATCGCGATCGGGCGCCCACACGATGACCTTCGCGAGCAGCGAATCATAGTTCGGCGGCACCGAATAACCCGCCCGGATATGTGTGTCGACTCGGGTGAACGGACCGCCGGGCGCGGTGAATTCGGAAATCGTGGCGGGTGTCGGCGCGAATCCGGCCGCCGGATTCTCGGCATTGATCCGGCATTCGATCGCGGCCCCCTTCGGCTGAATGCGATCCTGCGTCCATGCCAGCGGTTCGCCGGCGGCGATCCTGATCTGCTCGGCGACCAGATCGATACCGGTGACCATTTCGGTGACCGGATGTTCGACCTGAATGCGGCAATTCACCTCCATGAAGTAATAGTTGCCGGCCGAGTCGAGCAGGAATTCGACGGTGCCGGCTCCGGTGTATCCGGCGGCGAGCACCCCGGCGACCGCGGATCGGCCGATCCGCGCGGCCAGCCCCTCCGGCAGCCGCGGCGCCGGTGACTCCTCCACCAGCTTCTGGTGCCTGCGCTGCACCGAGCAATCCCGCTCGCCGAGATGGACACCCGCGCCGAAGGTGTCACACAGCACCTGCACCTCCACATGCCGGGCGTGGTCGAGATACCGCTCGACATACACCCGGCTGTCGCCGAAGAGCATGCGGGCCGTGGCCCGGGTGTCCCGGTAGGCGCGGGCGAAATCGGCGCCGTCGTGCACCACCGCCATCCCGCGCCCGCCGCCGCCCGCGACGGCCTTGATGATCACCGGATACCCGATCCGGTCGGCGAGACCCTGCGCCTCGTCGAATTCGAGAGCGTCGAGACTGCCCGGCAGCAACGGCAACCCGGCCTTGGCCATCAGCGTGCGTGCCGACTGTTTGTCGCCCAGCTCGGCCATGACATCCGCGGGCGGTCCGATGAGGGTGACCCCGGCGGCCCGGCAGGCATCGGCGAAATCCGGTGATTCCGAAAGGAATCCGTAGCCCGGGTGGATGGCGTCGGCGCCGGTGATCTCAGCTGCCGTCAGAATGGCGGCCGCGTCGAGATAACTGCGTTTCGCCGCGGCCGGACCGATCCGCACGGCCTCGTCGGCGAAATCCACGACCGCCGAATCGTGGTCGGCCGCCGAATAGACCGCCACCGTGCGCACGCCCATTTCCCGGCAGGTGCGGGCCACCCGCAAGGCGATCTCGCCGCGGTTGGCGATCAGAATCTTGTCGAACATTCGCGCCGCCTCTCTCACGCCGCCGTGCGGGCGGCGACGGGGAGTCCGAAGCGACGGAATCTGGCCCGCCGCTGCGCCGCCAGCTCCTCACCGCTGCGCCCGATCAAGGCTTGCAGCGTTTCGGCCAGGGCGCGGTGCAGCCGCTCGGCCGCCGCGTGCGGCGCCAGGGCATCGTCGTGGCCGAGCTCGGGCAGTACACCGTCGACGATGCCCAGCCGCAACAGGTCGCGGGCCGTGATGTGCAGTGCCGCAGCGGCTTCGGCCGAGGCGCTCGGGTCGTTCCACACGATGGCCGCACACCCTTCGGGGCTGATCACCGAGTACACCGAGTCGGCCAGCATCAACACGCGGTTGGCGACCGCGAGCGCCAGCGCACCGCCGCTGCCGCCCTCGCCGATCACGACACTGATCACCGGAACGCGCAGGGCCGACATCAGGCGGATGTTCTCGGCGATGGCGACGGCCTGGCCCTGTTCCTCGGCGGTCGCGCCCGGGTAGGCGCCGGGCGTGTCGATGAGCGTGACGACCGGCAGGCCGAGCTTTTCCGCCAGGCGCATGAGCCGGGCGGCCTTGCGATATCCCGGCGGCGTCGGCATGCCGAAGTTGCGGGCCATGAGCTCCTTGGGATCGTGACCCTTCTGCTGGCCGATCACCATCACCGGCTGGTCGCCGAGCCAGGCCGGTCCGCCGACGACCGCCGGACAGTCGGCGCCGATGCGGTCACCACGCAGTTCGAGGAATCCGTCGAACGCGAGCGCCACATAGTCCAGCGCCGTCGGCCGGGTGATCTGCCGCGCGCGGTGGACCTGCTCCCACGCCTGGGTCTCGGGCAGCGACTGCGGATCGGTGACGATGCCGGCCGCCGCACCCGGTTCGCCGGTGGGATCGACCGGGCCCGCGATGCGCAGCAGCGAACCCAGCGTCGCGCGTAGGCCCGACCGCGGCACGATCATGTCGATGAGGCCGTGCTCGAGCAGGAATTCCGCGGTCTGGAACTGCGGCGGCAGTTCCTGGCGGATCGTCTGCTCGATGACCCGGCGACCGGCGAAGCCCAGCCGGGCGCCGGGTTCGGCGATCAGCACGTCGGTCAGCGTCGCGAACGAGGCGGCGACACCGCCGTAGGTCGGATCGGTGATCAGGCTGACGGTGAGGATGCCCGCGCGATCGAGCTGCTCGAGCGCCGCGCTGGTCTTGGCCATCTGCATCAGCGACAGCGGCCCCTCCTGCATGCGGGCGCCGCCGGAGGCGGTGACCAGCAGCAGCGGAATGCGTTCGGTCAGGGCGTATTCCGCCGCCACCGTGATCATCTCCCCCACCGCGGTGCCCAGGCTGCCGCCGAGGAAGCGGAAGTCCATGGCGACGATCACGACCGCGGAGCCCTCGATGCGGGCGGTCGCGCACACGACCGCGTCGCGTAGTCCGGTGCGCGCCCGCGCGCCGGCCAGCCGATCGGCATACGGCACGACGTCGTGGAAGTTCAGCGGGTCGTCCTCGGTGCCGGCGATCGGCAGCGGCTCGAACCGGCCCTCGTCGGCCAGCTGGCGCAATCGCTGCTCGGCGGACAGGGTGGTGTGCCGGCCACATTCGCCGCACACGCCCAGGTCTCGCTCGAAACGCTTGCGATACAGCGGAATCCGGCAGCCCGGGCACAGTACCCAGTCCGCGGTGTGGGAGCTTGGCGGCGTCTTCACGGGGTGTCTCCTGTGCTCGATCGGCCACGGTCAGCCGGACCGCAGCGTCCGGTGTGCCCAGGTTCGCGCGGCGCCCTCGAGGACAGCTCGATCGCGCTGCTCGAGCGGGGCTAGAGCGGCCCGCTTCACCCTGATCGTGATCTCGGGGACTTTCGGGACTCTTCGGCGAGAAGGGACAACAGCTGTGTACGCCAATGCATTCGGAGGTTCGTTATGAACCGTCGTGTCGTCGTGACCGGGCTCGGAGTTCGTGCGCCCGGCGGTAACGGCAAGGACGAATTCTGGAAATTGCTCTCGGAGGGGCGCACCGCCACCCGCCGGATCAGCTTCTTCGACGCCTCGCCCTACCGGTCGCAGGTGGCCGGCGAAGCCGATTTCGACGCGGCCCGGGAAGGGCTGTCACCCAGGGAGATTCGCCGCATGGACCGCGCCGCGCAGTTCGCGGTGGTG
Organism: Nocardia sp. 852002-51101_SCH5132738; assembly: GCF_001665695.1. Lineage (NCBI taxonomy): Bacteria > Bacillati > Actinomycetota > Actinomycetes > Mycobacteriales > Nocardiaceae > Nocardia > Nocardia sp. 852002-51101_SCH5132738. The sequence continues at coordinate 8,403 of NZ_LZML01000005.1, forward strand.
TGTGCCCGGGAAGCGGTCGCCGACAGCGGCCTCACCGTGGACGCGCTCGATCCGCAGCGCGTCGGCGTCAGCCTCGGCAGTGCCGTGGCCGCCGCGACGAGCCTGGAACAGGAATATCTGGTGCTGTCGGACTCCGGCCGCAACTGGGTGGTCGACGAGAAGCACGTCTCGCCCTACATGTTCGACTACATGGTGCCGAGTGTGATGCCGGCCGAGGTGGCGTGGAGTGTGGGCGCCGAGGGGCCGGTCGCCATGGTGTCCAACGGGTGCACCTCCGGGCTCGACTCGGTCGGGCACGCGGTGCAGTTGATCCGTGAGGGCTCTGCCGACGTGGTGCTGGCCGGCGCCGCCGATACCCCTATCACACCGATCGTGGTGGCCTGCTTCGACGCGATCAAGGCGACCACGCCGCGCAACGACGATGCCGAGCACGCCTCGCGCCCGTTCGACAACTCCCGCAACGGTTTCGTTCTCGCCGAAGGCGCGGCGATGTTCGTGCTCGAGGAGTACGACAGCGCCCGCCGCCGCGGCGCGCACATCTACGCCGAGATCACCGGCTACGCGACGCGCTGCAACGCCTACCACATGACCGGGCTCAAGGCCGACGGCCGCGAGATGGCCGAGGCAATCCGGGTGGCCCTCGACGAATCGCGGGTCGATCCCACCGCCGTCGACTACGTCAACGCGCACGGCTCGGGCACCCGCCAGAACGATCGCCACGAAACCGCCGCGGTGAAGCGCAGTCTCGGCGAGCACGCCTACCGCACGCCCATGAGTTCGATCAAATCGATGGTGGGGCATTCGCTGGGCGCGATCGGCTCGGTGGAGATCGCGGCCTGCCTGCTCGCGCTGCAGCACCAGGTGGTGCCACCGACGGCCAATCTGCACGAGCCGGATCCGGAATGCGATCTCGACTACGTCCCGCTCACCGCCCGCGACCACCGCATCGACACGGTACTGAGCGTCGGCAGCGGCTTCGGCGGCTTCCAGAGCGCGATGGTGCTGCGCCGCCCGCAGGGGGTGCCGGCATGAGCGTCGTGACGGGAATGGGCGTGGTGGCGCCCAACGGGCTGGGCCTGAACCACTTCTGGGACGCCGTGCTGGCGGGCCGCGGGGCGATCGCCCCGCTGACCCGCTTCGACACCACCGGGTTCGGCGCGACACTCGCCGGCCAGGTGGCCGAGTTCGACGCCGGCAAATACCTGCCGAGCCGGCTGCTGCCGCAGACCGACGTCTCCACCCGGATGGCGCTGGTGGCCGCCCAGTGGGCACTCGACGACGCGAAGGTCGACCCCACCGCACTCACCGACTACGGCATGGGCGTGGTCACCGGAAACGCTTCCGGCGGTTTCGAATTCACCCACCGCGAATTCAACAAGCTGTGGTCGCGCGGCTCCGAGCACGTGAGCGTGTACGAGTCGTTCGCCTGGTTCTACGCGGTGAACACCGGTCAGATCTCGATCCGGCACGGCATGCGGGGACCGAGCAGTGCGCTGGTCGCCGATCAGGCCGGCGGCCTGGACGCCGTCGGCCACGCCCGGCGCACCGTGCGCCGCGGCACACCCCTGGTCGTCACCGGCGGCGTCGATTCGGCGCTCGACCCGTGGGGCTGGGTCTCCCACATCGCGGCCGGAACGGTCAGTACCGCAACCGATCCCGCGCGCGCCTATCTGCCGTTCGACGCGCAGGCGGCGGGCAACGTGCCGGGCGAGGGCGGAGCCATGCTGGTCCTCGAGGATGCCGCGGCGGCCCAGGCCCGGGGCGTGCCCGACTGTTACGGCGAAATCGCCGGCTACGCGCAGACTTTCGATCCGCCGCTGGGTTCGCCGCGCCCGCCGGGACTGCAACGGGCCATCGAGCTGGCACTCGCCGATGCCGGACTGCGCAGCGACGACATCGATGTCGTCTTCGCCGACGCCGCCGGTGTCCCCGACGCCGACCGTGCCGAGGCGGCGGCCCTCGAGGCCGTCTTCGGACCGGGCGGGGTCCCGGTGACCGCCACGAAACCGCTCACCGGGCGGCTGTTCTCCGGCGCGGGCCCACTCGACATCGTCACCTGCCTGCTGGCCATGCGCGATGCGGTGATCCCGCCGACCGTGGCCACCACCGAACTCGCCGACGGATGCCGGATCGATCTGGTCCGCGGCGAACCGCGCTCGGCCGACCTCGGCGCCGGATTGGTGCTCGCGCGCGGCCGGTGGGGTTTCAACTCCGCGGTGGTCGTCCGCGCGCACCCGCGCTGACCCCGCAGCACAGCAATCGCACCATCCCTTCGAATGCACTCAGGAGCAGATCATGACCATCACCATCGACACCCTGCGCCGAATCCTCGTGGCCTGCGCCGGCGGCGACGAGGACGCCCCCGAACTCGCCGGTGACATCGCCGAGGTCGAGTTCGAGGAGCTCGGCTACGACTCACTGGCCCTGATCGAAACCGCCTCGCGTATCCAGCGCGAGTTCGGGGTGACGGTTCCCGAGGAACAGCTCATCGACGTCAAGACTCCGCAGGAGCTGATCGACATCGTCAACCAGCAGCTGGCGGGTGTGGCATGACCATCCGCACGACTCACACCCGTGTCGTCGAGGCGCCCGCGGACGAGGTCTACGGGCTGGTCGCCGATGTCGGGCGCTGGCCGGTGATCTTCGAACCCAGTGTGCTGGTGCGGCATCTGCACCGCGGCGCCGACGAGGAACGGTTTCGGCTGTGGGCGACGGTGAACGGGCAGGTCACCGACTGGACCTCGCGCCGGACCCTGGACCCCGCCGGCCGCCGCATCACCTTCGAGCAGGAACGCAGCCGGGCGCCGATCGCCTCCATGGGCGGGCAGTGGACGTTCGACGAAACCGGCCCGCGCACAACGACTGTCACCCTCGATCACCACTTCACCGTGGCCGACGGTGTGGATCCGGACGTGATCACCGGCGCGGTCGACCGCAACAGCGTGGCCGAGCTGGCGGCGCTGGCTCGGATCGCCGAGCTGGGGCATCCGGTCGACGACATCATCGTCACCTTCGAAGATCGCGTGACCCTCGAGGCGACGGCAGCCGAGCTCTACGACTTCGTCTATCACAGCGACCGCTGGCCCGAGCACGTTCCGCACGTCGGCCGGGTGGATCTCACCGAGGACGCCGACGGGGTGCAGCTGATGGAGATGGACACCGTCACCGAAGGCGGTATCCCGCACACCACCCGGTCGATCCGGATCTGTGTCCCGGCCGAGCGCATCGACTACAAACAGCAGCTGCCGCCCGCGATGCTGTTCGGGCACAGCGGCGCCTGGGAATTCGCCGACGATCCCGCCGGCGTGGTGGTCACCGCTCGCCACACGGTGGCGATCAACCCCGCCGCCGCGCGTGAAATCCTCGGTCCCGGAACCGGACTCGCCGAGGCGCGCGCCTATCTGGGCGAGGCCCTCGGCACCAACAGCCGCAACACCCTGCTGTGCGCGGTGCGATACATCGCGGCCCGCCGCGCCGACTCCGCGAAAACCCCGTCATGACGGCGACCGGAAGTCCGCGCCTGGCAGAACCGGTGGTGCAGGAGGTGGCCGAAGGTGTCTTCGCCTACACCCACGGCCACGGGGGCTGGTGCGTCAGCAACGCCGGCGTGGTCGCCGGGCCCGACGGTGCGCTGGTGATCGACACGCTCGCCACCGAGGATCGCACCCGCGGCCTGATCCAGCACGTGGATCGGGTCGCCGGCGGGCCGGCGCGCACCGTGGTCAACACCCATCACCACGGCGACCACAACTTCGGCAACCATCTGTTCGGACCCGCCGCGGTGCTCATCGGACACGACCGGATCCGCGCCGAGATGATCGAGACCGGGCTGGCCCTGACGCAGTTGTGGCCGCAGGTCCGGTGGGGCGACGTGCGAGTCACGCCCCCCTCGGTCACCTTCTCCGACCGGCTGACGCTGCACGTCGGCGACCGCCGGGTCGAGCTGATCCATCCGGGTCCGGCGGCGCACACCACCAACGACGTGGTGGCATGGCTGCCCGCGGAGAAGGTGCTGTTCGCCGGGGATCTGGTGATGTCGGGCGCGGCGCCGTTCTGCTTGTTCGGTTCGGTCGAGGGCACCCTCGCCGCGGTCCGGACGCTGGCCGGGCTGGGCGCGGAAACCGTTGTGGCGGGCCATGGTCCGGTCACCGGACCGGAGATTTTCGATCATACGATCCGGTATCTGGAGTGGATCCTCAGGTTGGCGCTCGACGGCCGGGCATTGGGGCTGACTCCGCTCGGCATCGCCCTCGAGGCCGATCCCGGCGAGTTCGCCGATCTGGTGGATGCCGAACGGGTGGTCGGCAATCTGCATCGCGCGTATGCCGAGGCCGACGGCGCGGCACCGGGGGCGCCGCTGGACGTGCTCGCCATCTTCGACGAGATGGTCGGCTACAACGACGGCCGGCTACCGGCGTGCCTGGCATGAGCGAGCGCAGCGAGCGAGAGGTCGGCACGGCCGAGCGGGAAACGGGCACGGCCGAGACCGTGGATGTGTGTGTGGTCGGCGGCGGACCGGCGGGACTGGTCGCCGGTGTGCTGCTGGCCCGGTCCGGAGCGAAAGTTCTCGTGCTGGAGAAACATCCGGACTTCCTGCGCGACTTCCGCGGTGACACGGTGCATCCGTCGACGCTGACGGTGATGGACGAGCTCGGGCTCGCCGAGGAGTTTCTCCGGCTGCCGCATGTGCGGACACCGCAGCTGCCGATGGCGACCGCGATGGGACCGGTCGTGTTCGCCGACTTCCGCCGGCTGCCCGGCCCGTTTCCGTTCGTGGCGTTCATGCCGCAGTGGGACGTGTTGAACTTCCTCGCCGAAACCGGTCGCCGGTATCCGGGATTCCGTCTGCTGCAACGGGCGGAGGTCACCGAACTGCGCGAGTCCGGTGGCACCGTCACCGGCGTGCGCGCTGCCACCCCGGACGGTCCGCTCGAGGTCCGGGCTCGCCTCGTGATCGCCGCCGACGGACGCAATTCGCTGGTGCGCACCAGCGGCGCGCTCGCGGTGGCGGCGAGCCGGGCGCCGATGGACGTGTTGTGGTTCCGGGTGGGCAAACCCGCGGGCGAGAGCCTGCCGACGGTTCGCAGCGGCAAGGGCTTCTTCATCGTCTGCATCGATCGCGGTGACTACCTGCAGGTCGCCTACATGATCCCCAAAGGCGGATTCGAGGCGATCCGGGCCGGTGGGCTGCCCGGGTTCCGGGCGCAGCTCGCGACCATCTATCCGGTGCTGGCGCCGGGGCTCGAGGCCGCGATTCGCGACTGGGACGATGTGAAGCCGCTCGATGTGCGGGTGGACCGGCTGCGGCACTGGTGCCGGCCCGGCCTGCTGGCGATCGGTGATGCCGCGCACGCGATGTCGCCGGCGGGCGGTGTCGGTATCAACCTCGCGGTCCAGGACGCCGTCGCCGCCGCGCGGCTGCTGGCGCCCACACTGGCCGCGGGCGGCATGCCGAGTCTCGCGCAGTTGCGCGCGGTGCAGCGCCGCCGCGAATCCCCCATGCGGGTGGTGCAATTCGCGCAATTGCGCCTGCTCGCCGACCTGTATCCGAACGCCGGAGGACCCAGCACCGACAAGCCGCTGCTGGCCCGGCTGCTGCGTCGCTTCCCCGGACTCTCACACGTGGTGGCACGGGTGATCGGCCTCGGGATCCGGCCCGAGCACGTCCCGCCGGCCCACGGCGACCATCTCATCGTTTCCGGTACCTAGTTTCGAGCACCCAGGAGGACCTGTCGTGTCGACCTATCTCCTCGTTCACGGCGCGTTTCACGGCGGCTGGGCCTGGCAGCGGGTGACCCCGCTGCTCACTGCGGCCGGCCACCGTGTCTTCGCGCCCTCACTCGCCGGTATGGGCGAACGCGCCGACGAGCTCACCCCCGATGTGGGACTCGACACCCACGTCGACGATCTCGCCGAGCTGATCGTCGCCGAGGATCTGCGGGAGTTGATCCTGGTGGGCCACAGCTATGCCGGGATCGTCGTCACCGCGCTCGCGGATCGGTTCCCGGACCGCATCGCCGAGCTGATCTACGTGGATACCTTCGTGCCACGAGACGGCGAAGCCGTTGCCGACATCATGCCGGAGATGGTCGAGGCGTTCACCACCGCGGCCGCCGCCGTGGGAGACGGCTGGCGCGTGCCCCCGCCGACCGAGCCGATGGGTGACAGCGGAATCAACGGCGTCACCGAGGAACCCGACCTGAGCTGGGTGGCCTCGATGCTGACGGCCCAGTCGCTGAAGACGTTCCACCAGCCGCTGACGCTGCGCAATCCGGCCTCCCTGGCACTCGTTCCCGTCACCCACATCCACTGCAGTGAGGGCGGCGAGGCCTTCAAGGCGATGCGCGCGGCGATGCCGCGGACCCTTCCCCCGGCCGACCTGCCCGCCGAACGGCTCGAGATCCTGCCGACCGGGCACGACTGCATGATCACCATGCCGCGTGAATTCGCCGGGCTGCTGTTGAAATTCGCGTCTCAGCCGTCGCCCGCGTCGTAGGCGGCACGAGCCGCCAGCACCTCCGCCAGGTGCTCGTTCGACCACCGCGCGAGACCGTCGAACAACGGAGTGAGGGTGCCGGCCAGCGCGGTGGCCGCGTACTCGACGCGAGGGGGGACCTCGGGGTGGTAGGTGCGCTGCACCAGGCCGTCGCGTTCGAGCTGGCGCAGCCGCTGGGTCAGCACCTTGGGCGTGACGCCCGGAATGCGTTGCTGCACTTCGTTGAAACGCATCCGCCCGTCGTGGATCAGCACCCACAGCACCTGGGTGGACCATCGGCCGAAGAACAGGTCGACCACCGGCGAGATCGGACAGGGATCGGCGACGGGCGGCGGCGTGACGGGCGTCATGATCACTCCTGGGCACTTTCCATTTGGTAACTACTATACTTTGGAAACTACTGTGTGACCAGAAGCCTTTACCGGCGCGAGAGGAGCACAGTGATGACTGCGACGGCACCACACGGAAACCTTCGCCTGCCGAGGCGGCGCGGCGAACGCCCGCTCACCCGGCCCCACAATCCTCATCAGCAGCTGACCCAGAATCCGGACGTCCGGCTGCAGGAAGCGCTGTGGGCGCGCATGGCCACACTCGAGGGTGTGCTGGCCGCCCGCAGTACGGTCTCGCTGCCCGACACCCGCGCCCTGCATCTGCACCCCGATCACGCGCACGGACCCGAGGACGCCTTTCTGGCGGGCACCGAATTCGCCCACCTGCACGGGCACGCCGACGGCAGCCTGCATCTGCGCCTGCCGGAAACCGCTGCCGCCGAAGCCGTTTCGGCCGGCTGGGCCGAACAGCATCCGATGGCCCGCGCCGGCGTCCTGCCGGCGACGCTGCTGATGGTCTACGGCCCGCGCGACGCCGACGAACTGGAACAGGTCTGGCAGCTGGTACGCGCCTCCTACGACTACGCCCGCGGGAACGCTCGAGCATGATTCGAGCGGCGGCACGCATCGTGAGGACCATGACTGCGACTGATCTCGTCGGCACCTGGGAACTGTTGTCCTACTACGACATCGACGACGCGGACGTGCGCAGCGAAGGGCCACTGGGTCCGGCGCCGCGCGGTCTGCTCATCTACACCGCACAGGGCTCCGTCTCGGTGAGCATGATGCGCACCGGTGAAACCACCGCCGCGAACACGTTCATGGGCTACGCCGGAACCTGGCGCACGGCGGGAAAGGCGGTGGTGCACGCGATCAGGGTCTGCTCCAATCCCGCCTGGGCCGGTACCGAGCAGGTACGCCAGATGTCCCTCGACGGTGACGTGCTGACGCTGATCGGCGCCGCACAAGTGGACGGGCGGACCCAGCGCCGCATTCTCACCTGGCGCAGGTCCGCCCGCCCGTGCTGATCACTCCGGCGAGTACGAGAACAGAGGTTCGTCGAATTGCACGGATTCCCCGTCCTGTTTGAGGATCGCGGTGACGACCCCGCCCACCTCGGCCGTCACCGGGATCATCAGCTTCATCGCCTCCACGATGCCGACCTGACGCCCCGGCGACACCCGGTCGCCGACCGCCACGAACGGCTCGGCACCGGGCTGCGGGCTCCGATAGAACACACCCACACTGGGTGCGCGGATCACCGGATCGGTCACCGCCACCTCGGTCGCGACGTCGGTTGCGATTGCCGGTGCCGGTGCTGCCCCGGCACTCACGCCCGCCTCCCCCGAGCCCTGCGGCCACTGTGCCTCCACGGTCACCTCACCGACCTGGATCCGCAGGCCGCTGGGCTGGGCGGGAAAGCCGGCCAGCAGCCGCAGCGCACCCGACTGGATGGCGTCGAGTATCTGCAGGTAGTCGTGCTGGGCGGCGTCGAGTTCCGGTGTGGGCGTGACGTTTTCATCCATTGCTGTCATGACGGCGCTCCGCGGTCAGTAGTTGCCCAGGCCGCCACAGACATTCAATGCCTGTGCGGTCACGGCGGCGGCGGCCGGCGAGATCAGGTAGTCGACCATCGCGGCCACCTCGTCTACCTGGACATAGCGGCCGATCGGCACCCGGGCGCTCACCCGCGCGTGCACCTCGTCGGTGTCGACACCCCACAGACCCGAATACACCTCCCGAACCCGTTCGGCCATAGGCGTTTCCACGAATCCGGGGCAGACCGCGTTGACCGTGATCCCGGTCTTGGCCAGCTCCAGCCCCAGCGCCTTGGTGAAGCCGACGACCCCGTGCTTGGAGGCCGAATAGGGCGCGCCGTGAAGCACACCCTGCTTACCGCCGGTCGAGGCGATGTTGACGATCCGGCCGCTGCCCCGCTCGAGCATGCCACCGGCGGTGAGCGCGGCCTTGGTGGCGTAGAAGACGCTGTGCAGGTTGGTTTCGATCACATCGAGCCACAGCTCGTCCTCGATCTGCGCGGTCACGCCGCCGCCGCTGCGGCCGGCGTTGTTGACCAGGATGTCGACCGGCCCGAACCGCCGTACCCCGGCGTCGACGTACTCCCGGATCCGGTCGGCGTCGCGAACGTCGCAGCCCACTCCGTCCACCGCGAATCCGTCGTCCTGCAACTGCTTGGCCGTATCGGCCACCCGTTGCTCGTCCCGGGCACAGATGAACACCGCAACACCCTGTGCCGCCAGGTTTTTCGTGATCTGCAAGCCCATCCCGCTGGTCGCTCCGCTGACCAGCGCCACGCGCTGACTGTCCGCCATATCTCCTCCATCGGTGCTGGATCCGGTTACGCCGGCCCGTCCGGCCACCAGCGTCGCGAAAGGCCCTATAAGACCGGTCAAACCGGTGCGGGCTCGACCGAATCTCGAGCGCCGTCGGCGACCGTGGAGCGCGATCGAGGTCCGCCCGGAATCCCGGCGGCCACACCGTCTTCCGAGGAGCCGTCCATGACCACTGTCGCCAGCCGCGCCGAGCTGTACGCCGAGGTCCAGCAGTTCTACGCCGATCAGATGCAACGCCTGGACAACCGCGACATCACCGGCTACGCCGAAACCTTCACCGAGGACGCCGAGTTCGAGCACACACCCGGCCGCCCGCCCGCGCGCACCCGCGCCGGGATCGTGTCGGATCTGGTGGAGTTCCACAAGCGCTTCGACAGCGATCCGATGCAGCGCCGGCACTGGTTCAACATGATCAACCTCTCCCCGCACGACGACGGCAGCATCGTCGCCACGATGTACTGCCTGGTGGTCAAGATCCGGCCCGGCGCGGCGCCGGAGATCGCGCCGAGCTGTGTGGTGCACGACGTCCTCGTCCGCATCGACGGCGAACTGCGCACCCGCTCCCGCCGCGTCACCCACGACTGACCGAAACCGCAACCCCGACAAGGAGTTACGCTGTGAGCATCGCTGAGCCCACCACCCACCTCACCCTCGCGGCCGAAGCCCAGGACCTGCTGTTCCGCACGGCCCGCACCGCCAACACCTTCACCGACGAACCGGTGAGCGACGAGCAGATCCGCGACATCTACGACCTGGTCAAATACGCTCCGACCTCGATGAATCAGCAGCCGCTGCGCATCGTGCTGGTCCGCGGCGCCGAGGCCCGCGCCGCCCTCGTCGAGCACATGCTCGACAACAACAAGCCCAAGACCGAGAAGGCGCCGCTGACCGCGATCCTGGCCGCCGACCTCAATTTCCACGACCACCTGCCCAAGGTCTTCCCGCACGCACCCGACGCCAAGGACTACTTCGCCGACGACGACTACCGGGCCGAATCGGCACGGTTCAACGCGCTGATCCAGGTGGGCTACTTCATCCTCGGCATCCGCGCGGCGGGGCTGGCCGCCGGCCCGATGAACGGGTTCGACGCCGCCGGTGTCGACAAGGAGTTCTTCCCCGAGGGCACGCACAGCGCCCTGGTCGTGGTCAATATCGGCAAGCCGGGCCCCGACGCCTGGTACCCGCGCTCCCCGCGGCTGGACTACGACGAGGTCGTCACAACCGTCTGACCTCCGCCCGCCCGAAGCCCGATCGGAATTTCCGATCGGGCATTTCGTGCTTCCTCGAAGGGACTTTCGGCCCTTGGGCGCCATCCTCCGCGTCGGCACAGTTGTCGTGCGTCGAAACGGGCCGGGTGAGCGAAAGAGGGCGAGCGGGTGTTGCGGGAATCTCAGGCATGGTCGTCGGCAGCGTTCCCGGACATCGTCATCTTCACCCGCGGGCCGGTCCCCGCACTCGAGGCCGAACGCGTGGCCGGGGCGGTGGGCCGGCTGCTGGCGCGCCACAGCGTCACCGGCGGCGCCCGGGTGCGGGTGACCGCCGCTCCCGGTGAGACCGAATCCCTGCTGGTCCAAGTGAATCTCGCACTACCCGATCGCCCGGTCCGGATGCAGGTGCGCACCCGCGAGCCCCACGAGGTGCTGTCAGTGGTGGTCCGGCTGGAACGGCAGCTCACCGACCCGGCCGTCCGGGAGTGGCCGGATCCGGCCCGACCGGCGCTGGCCGACCCCGGCGTCGGAAAGATAGTGCGCCGCAAGGCATTCCCTCTCGACACCCTGCGCCCGAAGTCGGCCGCGGCGATGATGGACACGCTCGACTTCGACGTGCACCTGTTCGTCGACGCCGAAACCGGTGAGGATGCCGCCGTCTACCGGGCCGGCCCCTCGGGACTACGGCTGGCGCGCCGATCTCGGATGCATCCGCCCTCCGATACCGGCGGCCGGATCTTCACCGTGCACTCGCGTCCGACACCCATCCTCACCGAATCCGCGGCGGTGGAGCGGCTGTGCGAGCACGGCCTGCCCTTCCTGTTCCACATCGACGCCTGCACCGGGCGCGGACATCTGTTGTACCGCCGCTACGACGCGGATCTCACCCTCGTCACACCCTGTGCCGAGGTCGCATTCGACACGGAAAGGTAGATCACCAGCGTGGCACGAGAGTTGACACAACGGGAAATCCTCACCGAACTCGAACCGGTCGCCGCCACGGCACTGGACCGGCATCTGTCGATGGTCAAGGAGTGGCATCCACACGACTACGTCCCGTGGGACGCCGGTCGCAACTTCGCGATGCTGGGCGGAACCGATTGGGAACCCGGGCAATCCACGCTCAGCGAGGTGGCGAAGGCGGCGCTGGTGACCAACCTGCTCACCGAGGACAACCTGCCCTCCTACCACCGCGAGATCGCCGAAAACTTCTCCCAGGACGGCGCCTGGGGAACCTGGGTGGGCCGCTGGACCGCCGAGGAGAACCGCCACTCCGTCGTGCTGCGCGACTATCTCGTGGTCACCCGCGGCGTCGACCCGGTCGCGCTCGAGAACACCCGCATGACCCATATGACCAACGGCTTCACCCCGGGGGTGGCCCGGCTGCTCGACGGTGAAGCGGGATTCCTGTATTCGGTTGCGTACGTAAGCTTTCAGGAACTGGCCACCCGCGTCAGCCACCGCAACACCGCCAAGGTGTGCGACGACCCGATCGCCGACCGCATGCTGCAGCGCGTCGCGCTCGACGAGAACCTGCACATGATCTTCTACCGCACCATGTGCGCCGCCGCGTTGGATCTCGTTCCCGATCAGGCGATGACGGCCATCGACCTCATCGTCGAGAACTTCAAGATGCCCGGCGCCGGAATGCCCAACTTCCGCCGCAACGGAGTGCTGATGGCCAAACACGGCGTCTACGATCTGCGCCAGCACTACGAGGACGTGCTCGAACCGGTGATCCGGCAATGGAACATCTTCGGCCGCAACGACTTCGGCCCACGCGGCGAACAGGCCCGGGAACGACTGGGCGCCTTCCTGGAGAATATGGAACTGGTGCAGATCCCGCGCTTCGAGGAGCACCGCGATCGATCCCTGGCCCGCGAGCGGGCCCGCGCCTGATTCAGCGGGGGTGGCGCGGTATGCGGGTGTGAGCGGTGAGCAGCAGGTGGTCGAAGGCGGTGAGCGTCTGCGGCCGCGCTTCCGGAAGCGTCTCCAGTTCGGCGACCAACTGGGCGGCCAGGTCGCGCAGTTTGGTGTTGGTCTCCTGCGAACGCCAGGACAGGATCTTGAACGCCTGCTCGGCATTGACGCGATACATCCGCATCAGCACACCTTTGGCCTGTTCGATCACCGCGCGATGCTCGATCACGTCGGGCAGGGCCGCCGACAGGGTTTCGCGCTCGCTCTCGGCCAGGGTCTCGGTGAGGTCGATGTAGAAGCCGCCGGTACCGATGACAGCTCCGGCATCGTCGTGAGGCGGTCGGCGACCACCATCACGTGATGCACCTGTCCCGCGGTGTCGATGAACCGGTGCCGGCTGGAGAACGATTCACCCAGATCGACCGCGCGGGCGATGCGCGCCGCCACATCGTCGCGGTCGTCGGGATGTTTGTGGGAGAGCAAGAGTTCGGTGGTCGGCACCACGCTGCCGGGGGTGTAACCGTGCATCCGGTACACCTCTTCCGACCACTCCCAGCGCCGTGTCGCGAACCAGAACCGGAAGGATCCGACCCGCGGCACACTGCTCGGATCGACCGGTGCCGTTTCTCCCGTCGTGTGATCATGTTCGTTGTCCATGCCGTTGCGCCGCACGAAACAATTATGGCCGGTCGAGATCGTTCCGGTGGTGCGGTCCGCGACGACTGTTCACATGAAGGGCCACAGGTCCGCGTCGCGGTGGGTGGTCTGCGCCAGACGGGGATCGTCGGCCGAACGCAGCCAGCGCACCGGCACCCGGATCGGTTCGATCGAGGGCAGGCACGCCACCCGGCCGGTGCGGTCCACGAGCGATCCCACCACGCGATATCCCTGCTTCGGCGCCAAGCCCAGGGCCGCGGCCTGGTCGTCGCTGAGTGTGACCTCGGTGTGCGAGCGTTCGATGAGCCGCAGTCCCTCGACCGTCACCGGATCGGTGTCGTAGTCGACGTTGGAGACCGTGAGCCGGAACCGGGCGCCGGTGAGCAGGCTCGCCACCCACATCGATGTGCCCAGTCGCTCGCGGTCGGGATAGCGGGCGGCCGGCAGTCGATGCGGGACCAACACCACGTAGGTATGCCCGATCTCCACGTCACGGGCGCGCATGGCTTCCAGAATCGTCCTCCCGGCGTTCCGGTGCAACGTTGCCGTTACAAGGCTCGCCGTGCGGGCATAGTGTGTCGTGCATGAGGGAGTCCGCCGCCCGGTGCGCGGGTGAGCGCGCCGCACAGGCAGCCGAGCGGGCCGAGGAGCTGGCCGCGCGGCAGGCCGAGCTGAGCGCGGGACGACCGATCACACACGAGGACGTCGACATGGCGGCCGAGCGGGCTCGACAGGCACTCGCGCGTGCGGAAAGCGCTCATCGGGCGGCCGCGGATCGGCACGAGGACGCCGCACGTGCCCACGAACGCGCGGCTGCCGCCTACGAGAAGGCCGCTGCTCACGCCAGGGCTTCTGCGTCCCGCACGGGTTCGGCGTCCGGCATGGATCCGGCGTCCGGCGCCGCGCGCGCCTCCGCGGCCGACCGGGCTCGCCGCGATGCCGCCTTCCACCGCGCCGCGGCGGCACAGGATCGCGCCGCCGCCCGTGAACAGCGAATCGAGGCCGAGCGCGAGTTCGGCAGCACCGCGACCGAATAGCCGATCGAGGCCGCGTGGGTCACGTCACAACGCGGCCCGGAAATAGCTCGCCGGGTGTCTCGGTTGTACCCGCTGTCGGCGTCCGGACAGCCCCGGGCCGCACCCTTCAGTCGCTTCGAGCGACCACCCGCCGAGAGGCGCTTGTGGGACGTCGACCTCATACGGACGCCGCCGGGAACGCCACCCGGCGGCGTTCTGCTGTCGGCTCAGCGAGCGGTGACGCCGGCGCTGGCCAGATCGTCGTATACCGAGACCATCCGATCCAGGCCGGTGACCTGGATGACACGTTTGGCCGCCCCGGACGCGACCACCCGCAACCGCCGGGGAGTGACCGTGGTCGCGGCCGCGTGCAGCACGCTCAGACCGGCCGAACCCAGGAAACCCACTCCGGACAGATCGATGACCGGCGCGGCCTGGTCGGCATCCTCGAACGCCTCGCTCATCCGGTCCAGCACACTCTGCAGCTGGTCGGCCGTCATCGCGTCGACATCGCCGTACGCCGATATGACGAGCGCACCGCCGGTCCGGTCGACCTCGACGCTCAAGCCGCTGTCATCCACCAAGACACTCATCTCCTCGTCACCGCCATACATCACATTCGTATACAACCCCCGCCGCGAGAGCTCAAACCTCTTTTTTCTCCGCCTCGGTCGCGGCTGTGTGCTGTTCCGACGTCGGCCGCGCGTTTTCGTGATATCCACGCGAGTGGATCCGAACGGCCGAACACTCGCGGGCGGGCCGGTAGCTTGGCCTCGCCTCGCCCCCACTCGGTCCGGCGCGGTGAGCGGCAGGTCCGAACCGATGGAGGTTTAGCAGTGAGCAACCGGGTTCCCCACGGCCGTATCTCGCGCGGCAGCAAAATGGGCCGGCTCGCTGCGGGACAGGCGCTGCGCGGGGTCGGCACCCGGCTGTCGATGGTGGGCCGCACCGAAGAAGCGCGCCGGCGCTTGAGCGAACGCTCGGCGATGCAGGCCGCCCAGCAACTGGTCACCGTGCTCGGCGGGATGAAGGGCGCGGCGATGAAGCTCGGGCAGATGCTGTCGGTGCTCGACCTCGACCTCCTCCCAGAAGAACAACGCGAGATGTTCCGCACCAAACTCGCCCAACTGCGCGACCAGGCCCCGGCCTTCCCGTTCTCCGCCATGCGCGCGGTGATCGAGAACGATCTCGGCCCGATGGCGCGGATCTTCGCCGACTTCGACGAAACGCCGATCGCCGCCGCCTCCATCGGGCAGGTCTACCGCGCGCGACTGCGCGACGGGCGAGACGTCGCGGTCAAGGTCAAATATCCCGGCGTCGACCGAGCCGTCGAAGCCGATATGCGCAACCTCATGATGATCAGCCGCCTGTGGAAGGCGGTCCTGCCCAGCGCCGCCGACGAAGAGGTGCTCGCCGAAATCGCCCGCAACATCGGCAGCGAACTCGACTACCCCCGCGAGGCCCGCACCCAGCACCACGTCGCGACCCGCTACCGCGGCCATCCCTACATCAGCGTGCCCGACAGCATCGAACAGTGTTGCGGCCCCGATGTTCTGGTCACCGAACTGGTCGACGGCGAACCGTTTCAGCACATGCGATCCCTGCCCGACGCCGATCGCACCCGCATCGGTGAGCTGATCTACCGCTTCTACATCACTTCCCTGTTCACCGACCACGAGTTCTGCGGCGACCCGCATCCGGGCAACATCCTGCTCACCCCGGACGGACGACTCGCCTTCGTCGACTTCGGGCTCTACACCGCCATGAGTCCCGCCGACGTCGAACTCGAACGCGAGATCATCCGCGCCGCAGGCGAATACCGCGCCGAGCACATCTACCACTCCTGGGTCGCCCAGGGCATCGTCGATCCCGACGCCGGAGTCACGCCCGAGGAATGCCTCGGCTACATCTGGGCAGCGACCGGCTGGCACCTGATCGACGAGGACATCACCGTCACCCCCGAATTGGCCACCAGCGCAGTCGTTCTCGCCGTCGACCCCCGCGCGGCCGAGTTCCGCGGCATGCGCCACCAGCGCCTGCCACCCGAGCACGTGTTCTCCCGCCGCGCGGACCTGTTCACCTATGCCGTACTCGGACAACTGCACACCACCAACAACTGGCATCGCCTCGCCCGCGAATGGCTCTACCACGAACCACCCGCGACCGACATCGGCGCCGATATCGCCCGCTGGCGGTTCACGGCACGATCGTCGTGATCGGCACCGCGCCGGGATAGCCTCGGTCGCGGGCATACCAGCACAGGAAGCCGTCGGTGTCGGCCGACAGATCGGTCACCCACCAGCGTTCCATCCCGTCACACAGATCCATATAGGTGCAGCAATCGCGCAATTCCTCGAACGAACCGCGCTGCCGCGCCGCACATACGAGTGCCGCGACGATCCGCCTGGCCGGAGGATGCCCGTAGACGACCCAGCCGTATCCGTCCTCGAGCGGCTGGAGCCGGACACCGTAGAAGTGGCGGCCGAACAACCGGCCGAGTGTGGAATCGATTGCGTAGCAGTGCACATCGCGCATGGGCACCTCCGAATTCGTCGTCGACACCGAACGTCGCCACGGACGCGCGGTATCGGGCCTGGAGAGCCGAGATGCCCACCGGGTGGTGGTCGATCCACCCGGTGGGCACGGCCGCCGCGCTGGGACGGCTGCGGTGGGTCACAGTTTGCCGCCGCCACCCACCAGCCACGGGTTGAAGCTGCAGGTCAGCGCCGGAGTCTGGGCCGGGTCGAGGGCATGCAGGATGATCGACAACACCCGCGGCGAGTACATCATCGTCAGGTGATCCGACACGTCCTGCTCACATCCGTCCTGCAGGGTGATGTTGTCGACCGTCGCACTCGGGCCGGGCTTCAGGAACGTCAGATCGTAGGGGTTGGTGATCTCGTCGTAGCGGCTGCCGACCACCGTGTAGTCCACCCCCGGCACGGTGTCGCCGCCGGCGTTGAGCTGGTTGACGAAATCCGAGCCGATCGTCTGCTGAATGCCGGCGTGACCGACGAAGATCTCCACCAGACCCAGCACGTCGATGCCGAGGTTGTTGATCATCCGGCCCAGCGCGCCGATACCGTCCAGTGAGGTGCCGTGGTTGGTGGCGCCGAAGGTCATCATGTGATGCACCTTCGCCGCACCACCGTCGAACTTCAGATACCACCGCGACATCGCACCGCCCTGGGAGTGGCCGACCAGATTCACCTTCTGCGACCCGGTCGCGGCCAGCACGCGATCCACGAACTGCGCCAACTGCTTCGACGAATCCTGGATGTAGCCGGTGCCGTTGGTCCCCGGCAGCACCGACCCCAGACCGCCACCCTGGATCAGGTTCGACTTGCCGTAGTTGAACGTGAACACGCAGTAGCCGGCGTCGTGGATCGGCTGGCTGATGTAGGAGAAGTTGTCGTAGGCGTTCTCCCACGTCCCGTGCACCAGCACCACCGGCTCCGGATGCGCCGCAGTCGGTTTGCAGTTCCAGTCGTTGGTCCCCGGCGGCGCGACATCCGGATTCAGCAGCCCGTAGCCGAAGGCGGCCAGGAACGAACTCTGCGCCGGGCCGTAACCGACTGTGTCGCTGGATGTTCCACCCGACGAGCCCGAACTCGAACCGGAACCGCCGTAGCAGTCACCGGAACCGTTGCCCGAGCCCGCGCCACTGCCCGAGGTGCACGCCGAACCGGTGCCCGAGCTGCCGCTGTCGGCGATCGCGTGGGCGGACGGATTCTTCAACCCGTGCGTGATCATCTCCGCGAGCTGCTGCTCCTGCTGTTGATCACCGACCGGGTCGGCGCCGGCGCCGACGCCGGTCAGCCCCACGGTGAGCGCGGCGGCCGCCGCGACAATGGCCGCACTCGTACAACTGCGGCGAATACTTTTCTTCATGGTGTTCCTGACATCGTCGAATTCGCTGCCCGGAAAGTCGCCGATCGACGTTTCCGGAATTCGCGAGCAAACGCTACGGAGACAATCGAGCGCGCGGCGACGGTTGTGGTGATGTCTTCATGGGTTCACGAAACCATTCAGGGACCGCCATGAATCCACACAGTCGATTCGTTCGGGGCCGGGGATATGGCGCGAGGGATATGCGAGGGCTTGCGGGAATTCGATGCTCACGGGTCGGACGTGCATTCTTTCCGGCGCGGTCACAGCTGCGACTCGACACCGGAAGTGAGATTCGATCGTGCTTCGGACGGCTCGGATCACTCACCGCGTCTCTGCACTCCGTGCCGGCACCGACCACCCTGCCCGCCGCCGAGGCCACCGATCTCGCAGCGGTCGCGGGATCGGCCACCCCCGAACGCATTTCGCGCGGGGTGGCGATCGATGCCGGTGGCCTGGTACCGATTCCGGCGCGACGCGGCCGGCCACGTGATTCGGAGCGGGCACGAGGCCTGCACCGACCACGGCCCGCCGGGACAACTGGGCACCCGGGACAACTGGACGCCGGGAGGCCGGACGCCGGGACGCCAGGGAGGCCGGGGGTGCCAGCAAGGCCGGGGAGGCCCGGACGCGAGCTTCGTGCCAAAAGTGAGCAGTGGGACAGTTATGCGCGTTCCGCACTCTCGAATTCGCCCGCAGTACGAGCATTTTCGCACTTCAGAGCGCTGTCATATACCAGCAGCACGGTCCGCGAATCCGAGTAGAAGGTGAGCGAGGACTCGCATTAATCTTCGATTCCTGGACCGGCGGCAACATGTCGGCGGCCGGACACCACCCGCAGTCGTGACGAGGAGGTCACCCGTGACGATCCGATCAGCGCCGGAAACTTCGATCGCGCACGCCTCGAGCACCGGGCTCATCACCGCCGATGACACCGAACGCCTGGCCGATCTCCTGCTGTCGCATCTGCGCACGAAGATTCATCCCTTCACCGCACTGCCTCGCCCACTGCTCGACGGGGACGTGAAGGCCGTGATCCGCGTGTGCATGCGGTGGGCGAGCGAACGCGGCAGCGCGCCCGCAACGGCCGACCCGGCGACGTTCTTGCAGGTCGCGGCCGCTCGATGGGCTCGCGCCGACCTGCCGGTCGAGAAGGTGCTGCACGCGATGCACGTCGCGTTCGCGGAAGCCCTCGAGGTTGTCGTCCCGCGCTCGGGCGAGCCGAGCGGCGCCCGCGTCATCGCGTGGACCACGGCCGCGGTGGAGTTGTCCGACCTGTGCACCGGGGCCATCAGCAGGGCGTACGTGCGCGAACTGAAAGCCGCCTCCGGCGACCACCACACCGCCGTGCACACGCTCACCTCGGCGCTGCTCGCCGGGCACGCGAGCTCGAAAGTGGCGCGGGAATGCGGCATTCCGATCGCCGACGAGTACTACGTGCTCGCCGTCCGGGTGGCCCCGCATCCGGACGAGAACCGCCCGGGTCTCGATCGGCACGTGGTCGCCGGCCGCAAGCTGCGCCGCATCCAATCGGCGCTGACCCGCCAATTCCAGGACCGCGCTCTGGCGATGCTGTCGGTGGACGGCGGGACCGTCCTGCTGCCCTCCGGCGTCTGCACCGAACCCGAACTCGCCCGCGCCGTCGAGGTGGTGGCCGACTATGCCGCCGCGCCGGTCACCGCGGTCGTGACCCGATGCGCCACCGAGGCCATCCCCGCCGCCGCGCGGCGAACTCATGAACTTCTCGACACCACCGAATCCCTCGGAATCGGCTCCGGACTACACAAATTCGACGACCTGGCGCTGCAATATCAATTGACCCGCCCCGGAATCGGCCGCCGAATATTGGAAAATCGCATCGCCCCGCTCGACGATCACCCCGAACTTCTGCGAACGCTGCACGTGTTCTTCCAGACCGATATGAATCGGCGGCGTACCGCACGGCAATTGAATATCCATCCGAACACCATCGATTACCGGCTCCGGCGAATCGGTCAATTGACGGGTTTCGACCCTTCCCGCAGCCAAGGTCTGTGGTATCTGCGTTCGGCACTCATCGCCCGCGCCGCCGGTACCCCGTTGACAGCCGCATCGGAGTTCCCGGCTCAGGCGGAACAGCCACGCCGCTCCGCCTGAGCCGGCACGCGCCGGGTGATCAGGCGCCGTGGTCGATGCGCAGCGTCATCAGTTCGGGCCAGATCTGCGACCAGGGACGAATCGGGCCCCAGCACAACGACATCCGGATGCCGTAGTTCACCCAGCTCACGCGCATCACCACACGGTTGCACAAGTTAGCGGTGCGCGATCTCCGGACCGGGCCTGACCGCCGCCGACGTCACCCCTGGGCGGTCGCACTGCCGTCGCCCATGGCGGCGGGATCGTAGGCCAGCAGTTCCCAGCAGTGACCGTCCGGGTCGTCGATCGCCCGGTTGTACAGCCAGCCCATGTCCTGGGCCTCCCGCGGTTCGGTGGCACCCGCGGCCAGCGCCGCGTCGGCGAGGCGGTCCACTTCTTCACGCGACCCGACGGCCAGCGCGTTGATCACCTCGATCGGACCGTCCGCGATGTCTCGCTTGGTGAAGGTCGCGAATGTCTCGCGCGTCATCAGCTGCACCACGACCGCGTCGGCGAAGACCACCTGGGCGGAGGTGTCTCCGGTGAAGTCCGGGTTGATCGTTCCTCCCATCGCCGTGTACATCTTCTTGCTCGTCTCCAGGTCGGTGACCGGCAGGTTGACGTAGATCTGCGTGAATGCCATGACGTGCCTCCAAAAGTGTTCGGGTGCCGGGCTTCCGGCGTCACCGCACAATTTAGGGGCGCACCTCGACCTCGGTCTTGTACAGGAGCGACAGCATCTCCTCGTCGTCGGCGCGCCGCAGCTGGGACGCCGTGCGGCCGGTGAACCGCGTCAGCGAACGCGCCAGGTGTGGCTGGTCGTGATACCCCGCCCGCTGTGCGACTTCGACCGCCGGCACCCCTTGCCGCAGCAGCAGCACGGCCTGCCTCGCCCGCTCGATCTGCCGGATCGCACCCTGCGTCAGCCCGGTCGCCGCGGCCACCCGCCGCTGCACCGATCGCGGAGTGACCAAAGTGGTGCCATCACCGCGCAACACATCGGTGACCAGCGGATCACGCACCAGCAGTCCGGCGCGAACCAGGCGGTCGAAAAAAACGTCGGCATTGTCGTAGGACGGGATCTCCCATTCCTCGCCCTGCAGCACGAACGAGCGGGCCGTGGTGTGCGGACTCGACACCGCGGTGTCGACCAGCCCCGGCACCGGCATCGGCGCGAGAAACGCGCCGTGCCGGAAGATGATTCCGAGCGTTTCCCCGGTACCCGGCCCCAG
The DNA here is from genome assembly GCF_001665695.1 of Nocardia sp. 852002-51101_SCH5132738. Classification (NCBI taxonomy): domain Bacteria; kingdom Bacillati; phylum Actinomycetota; class Actinomycetes; order Mycobacteriales; family Nocardiaceae; genus Nocardia; species Nocardia sp. 852002-51101_SCH5132738. The sequence goes on from NZ_LZML01000005.1 coordinate 29,618, forward strand.
TTCCACCACCGTGGGGCCGGTCTCGGGTCCGCGGACCGAAACGTGCGTCTGCCCACCGTCGCGCCACACGACCAGCTCCCAGTTCGAATTCGCGACGGACCGCATCCGCGCCGGTACCGCCCCGGCGACCGGCCCGGCCCGATAGACCAGCTCGACATAGGCGGAATCGGACGGGCGCAGCTCGATACCATCGGCCGGTTCGAAGCTCACGGCCAAGAAGCTAACACGGGGCAGGCGCGCCCGAAGCCGGTAATCACGGCCGGCATGCGCAGCCGATCCCGAAGGACAAGGCGTGCGGTCGGTCAGCTTCCGAGGCCGACGCCGAGCAACGCGGTCACGATGCCGACACTGACATCGACGAGCCGGTCTCTGTCGATCGTCAGGTGCGCGTCGATCCATTCCAGGTACACAGCCGTCAGCGCGCCGGCCAACGCGGTGCCGATGGTGGCGAGGGCGGCGTCGCTACTGGCGAACAGTGCCTCGGCGCCACTGCCGAGAAGCGGCGCCACCGCCCGCACCGCCTCGGGTGTGCGCTCGGTGATGTGCCGACGCAGCATGTCGTCGGCCAGCGGCTCCCGCAGCAATACCCGCGCCCGGCGTGGATCCTCCTCGAAGAAATCGGCGCACGCTTCCAGCGCCGCCCGGATCGCCGCCTGCGGATCGGTACCGGGCGTGATTGCCGAAAGTCTTTGCCGCAGTTCGCCTTCGACGCGATCGTAGACGGCGGCGACGAGCGATTCGCGACTGTCGAAACTCTCGTAGAAGTAGCGAGGGCTCAAATTCGCCTGCCGAGTGACCGCGCGCATGGTGACCGCGCCGGCGCCTGCTGTGCCGAGCAGGTCGAAAGCGCAGTCGAGCAATTGCTCGCGACGTTCGCCCGAACGGTCCTGCAGCGTCTGGCCGCGCCAGAGTTTGGGAGCACTCACCGAACCATCCTCGCATCCGCCGCGGACACGTATTGACATCATGTGATTCTACATGAATCATATGATTCACCTTGACCGGCTCGGGATCGCAACGCCGTGAGCGATTCGTCGTTCATCGCGGTACCGAGATTCCTGGTGGTACCCGCCCCCGCTCACAGGAAGCGGCGGTGCATTTGTCGTGGTGAAAGGGTGTTCATGTTCAACGAGGAACAGTTTCAGCAGGCTCTGCGGCAGCCGCGGTTGTCGAAGCCGGTTCCGGAATTCCTCAATTCCAATCGGGCAGTACCGATCCGGGCGATTCCCGAAGCCGAGCTACAAGCCACCACCCTGCAGTGGTTCGAGGACTTCGAGCGCAAACTCGAGCTCTACAAAGGCTTCGGCGTCGACGTCAGCTGGCTGATGGAGTGGGCGAAGAAGTACTGGTGGAGCTTCCTGGTGCGGGATATGAGCATCAACGACGAGCTCTACGCGCCCGACATCCGCTACACCGACGTCACAACCTTCGGACGCACCATCGTCGGCATCGACGAATTCGTCGAATACAACTTCGCCTTCTTCGACGCCATCCCCGACTGGCGCTACGACCCGCTCCCCGATCAGGTCTATCTGGATGTGACACCGGAAGGAACCGTGCGCACCGTCATCCGGTACATCGGTAGCGGACACTGGACCGGGCCGCTGCGGCTGTACCCCTACGACGAGTCGGCGCCGGTCATCTACGGCAACGGGCGTTTCATCCAGTGCCCAGCGGTCGACCGCTACCACTTCAACACCGACGGACTCATGGTGGAAGGCGAGACCCTCTACGACTTCCTCGACGCCACCCAGCGCGGCGGCATTCTGCCCCGAGACGACAGCTGGCAGTTCCGGGCACTGATGGCCGCGTCGAAGATCCCCGCCGTGCTGTCCCGATTCGGGAACAAGGCGTAATGGGCGGCCGGGGCGGGGGCCTGTCCAGGCCGTTGACGGGTTTCGGCGTGTTCGCCGTCGTCGCGGTCCTGGTGACCACGACGATCTGGAATACGCTCGCCCGCACCGTCTCCGGCCCCACCAACACCTATTCGGCGACCTTCGGTGACGTCCTCGGACTACAGGCCGGCGACGACGTCCGCGTCGCCGGTGTGCGAGTCGGCAAGGTCGTCACGATCGCGCTCGACCGAAACAACCACGCCACAGTCACATTCATCCTCCAGCGCGGGCAGACCGTCTTCGGCGAGACCAGGGCATTGGTGCGCTACCAGAATCTGCTCGGCCAACGGTATGTGGCGCTCGAACCCGGCACCAAGGGCAACTCCGCCCCGCTTCCCGACAACGGTTCGATACCGCTCGAGCAGACCGAGCCGTCCTTCGATATCTCCGGTCTGCTCAACGGTTTCCAGCCACTGTTCGACACCCTGAACACACAGCAGGTCAACGACCTCTCCAACACCTTGATCCAGGCCTTGCAGGGCGACGGCGTATCGCTGAGCAGCTTCATCACCCAGGCAGTCGCCCTCGCCGGCGATTGGCAGCGACGCGACGTCATCCTCGCCGACGTGATCACCCAACTGTCCACGGTCATGCAACGACTGGCCGCACGCGGCGGTGAGTTCGAAACACTGGTCACCCAGACCCGCGCGCTGATCGGCGGCCTCTACGACCAAGGCCAGGCCCTGCAAACCAGCACCACCCGGATCGCGAAGACCACCTCCGCCATGGCCGGCATGTTCACCCAGGTCGAGCCGAAGATCACTGCCGCACAAAATGCGACCACCAACGCCCTCGCCGTCCTGCTGGCCAACGGCGCCGGACTCGACCGCACCGCGGTGGACGCACAGAACATCTTCGCCGACATAGGAAAATTCAGCAGCGACGGCACCTACGGCAACGGCTTCATCTGCAGCCTCGACATCTCCCTCTACGGCGTGCTGCTCCCCCGCGGCCTCATCTCCCAGATCGGCGGAAATTCCCACTCCGCCACCTGCCGCTGACGCACGCTGCGGGGGTGCCGCGGGCGCGGCATTGCCGTCGAGGGTGATGTCGATCAACCGGTGGGCGTGCCGATCTGGTTGCGCTCCAACGTAACCCGTAGTTCCGCGATGGCGCGGACGGCGTCGGGGGAACCGTCGACAATGTCGCCGATCAGCTCGGCGAGGCCGGCCGCGACCGTCTGCTCCGCCGCGTCGAACAGCCGCGCGCCGTCGGCGGTCAGTGCCAGCAGCGAGGACCGGCGATCGGACGGATTCGGTTGCCGCACAACCCATCCCCGTGCCTCCAGACGGTCGACGCCCTTGCTGGTGGCACCGACTCCGATGGCGAATTCGGCGGCGAGGTCGGCCACGCGCGATCCCGGGCGATCACGCAGGAAGCGCAGGAACTCGAACTGTGAGGTGACGATCCCGTGCCGCTCGCGCAGACGGTCGTTGAGGGCGTTGTACAGACGCGTCTCGCACCGCACCAAGTCGGCGAAGAAGCGTGTGAGGTCGACGTCACCGCTCGGTTTATATTCCACGGCATATAGTGTATCGGAATCTACTTCCGGGAGGAGCACAACCATGAGTGAGCAACAGCGGGCCCTCGTCGACGCGATGCTGCGGCAGCCGCGGCCCGCGGGCCCCCGGTCCGTCGAGGCGCTGCGCACCGGCTTCGCGACGCTGATGGCCCGGATGATCGTCCCGGCCGACATCCACACCGCGCCGACGACGCTCGGCAACCGACCCGCACTGCGGGTCGAGCCGGACGACGAGCCCGGCGCCGCGACGATCCTGTACTTCCACGGCGGCGGCTTCGTCTTCGGCTCCCCGGAGACCGCGCTGTCGCTGACCGGACATCTCGTGGCCAAGACCGGCTTCGCGTCCTACTCCCTGGACTATCGGCTCGCACCCGAGCACCCGTTCCCGGCCGCGATCGAGGACACCCTCGCCGCCTACCGTGCCCTGCTCGACACCGGAATAGATCCTTCGACCATCGCTTTCGCCGGGGACTCGGCAGGCGGCGGCCTCACTGTCACCACCTGTCTGGCCGCCCGCGACGCGGGCCTGCCGCTGCCCGCCGCCATCGTCGCGTTCTCCCCCGGCCTCGACGCCACCCGCACCGGCGACAGCATGCGCACCAAGGAAGACGTCGACCCGATCTTCACCCGGCAGGCCGTCGAACACACCGGAGCTATGTACCTCGCCGGCGCCGACCCGCATCAACCCCTGCTCAGCCCCGCGGTCCTCGCCGACCTCACCGGCTTTCCCCCGATGCTGATCCAGGTCGGCACCAACGAGATCCTGCTCGACGACTCGACCCGCCTCGCCGCGCGGGCGCGGGCGGCGGGAGTGGACGTCATCCTGGACGTCACCGCCGACGTGCCGCACGTGTTCCAGGCCTTCGCGGGCATGCTCGACGAGGCGGACGAGGCGCTAGACCGCGCGGCCCTGTTCCTCACCCAGCACACTCACACCAGAGCACCGGCACACTGATCAGCGAACGATCAGGTCAGCGCAGCCTCACGCAAGACGGCTGCGGTATCAAGGCTTCTCGGCGCCGCCGGATACCTTCTCGTCGATGATGATCCTGCGATGCAACTCGGTGGTCATCTCGTGAATCGCACGGGTGAGTTCGGTATTGGTCTTGAGTTCCAGCTCTTCCTCGGCGAAGTCGTGGTCGGCTTTCAGCTGCTGGAACTCCGCCGCGCGATTCTGCCCGATCATGACGAACGTCGACAAGAAGATCGCCTCCAGCGACACCACGAGCGTCAGTGTCGGCCACGGGCTGTCCTCACAGAGAAGCATCCAACCGGCGAACCCCGCCGCGTGGAGATAGACGAACGGCATCGACCCGGCGAACCGCGTGATCCAGTCGGCCACCCGCAGCTGCCAGTTGTCTCTCCGCTTGGCCCGGAAGTCGACCACAACGGGATGCTGGTCGCCACGCGGTGGCTGTGACATGGAGAGCTCCTCTGCGAAATCAGGCGATGGCGGCCGCCTCCGAATGCTATCGGCGCCCGGCGAGTGCTGTGACTCAGCCAAAAGCTCCGGCCCGGCCGCCGACGGCCCAGATCGCCGATTCCGTCGGCATGGGCCCGAACTCGAAATGCTCACCGAAGCCACCGGCAAGCACGTCGCTGAACTCCTCAGCGACGTCCGGGGGGCCATCGAAAAAAGCTGATCACTCTCGTGCGCGTCTGGTTCTTCGAGGGCCGGCTCCTACGTAATTTGAGCTCATGGAAGACGAGACCCCTACACCGAGGATTCCTCCAGAATCCGCCGGTCCGGCCGAACCTTCGGTCCCAGCGTCCTCGTTCGACTTGGCAGCACTTCAGCGCGATCTACGGATCGCGACACGAAGCGGACGATATGCACTGGTCACCGCGGTCGCTGCCGCTGTGATCTCGGCTGGGATATCAGCGTGGGCATCCACCAGTGTGAGCAACTCCGAGATGAGCCGACAGGAGAACTTCACCGCAGCTCAGGCGGTGCGGAAGGATCGTCGTGAGGTGTACACGCAGTACGTCACTTCCTTCATGGACCTCGACGGCCAGCTGACGACAATCAGTGCCGCATTGAACGCCCATCCACCGGACCGTGCCGCTATCGCAGCGGAAATGAACAAACTTCCGCAGTTCATGCAATCGCATCTGCGCGCGGAAGCCGCAGTGCGGATCGTGGGCAGCGAGATGGGTCCCCTCCTCGCCCGGCGCGACCGCGCGCTGACAGCCATGCAGGCCGAACCCGGCTCCTCCTTGGCGGTAGTCCGAAGCTACCTCGATGATCATCCGGGTGCACTCACAGACGACGACGAGTGGCGCCGAGTCGCGACCGTAGGGATCACGGCGATCCAGAAGCTCCTGAACGACACCAGCATCGACGAGATCGCTGAACGGGCGCGGGCAGACCTGGGATCTGGATGATTCGATGCCGACGGCGCAGTGAACACATCGGCCCGATTCGTCAGCTACCGCGATAACGGCGGCGCACTACCGTGGCCTGGGTCGTGGATCAGCGAATCCGAACACCCTGCTGGTCGGGTGGCTGCCTGGTGTGTTGAAGGGCGACATGTCAGTTCGTGCCGAAGGGGTAGGTGGCACCGGAGTTGGTACGTCCGGTTTTCGGTCGTGTGGCAGGGATTCTGTGGTGGCGAATCGCCGTGAAGCGTTGCCGCTCAGGCGTTGTCGTGGTTTGTGGCCGTTCGATGGGGTCGTCCGGGCGCCCAGACGGTGAGAGCGATCGCGGTGATGAGGGTGAGGGCGGCGAGGGTGAGGGCGGTGAGGTGGAGGCCGTGGAGGAATGCGGTGCGGGAAACTTCGAGTAGTGGTTGTGCTCGGGGTCCTACTCGGTCGGCGAGTTGTGTTGTGGCGGCGAGGGAGTGGGCCAGCGGGGTGCGTGCGGGTTCGGGGACGTGTTCGAGGGTGGGGGTGATGGTGGACCGGTACCCGGCGGCGAGGACGGTGCCTGCGATGGCGATGCCGATGGCGGCGCCGATCTCGCGGGCGGCGTCGTTGACGGCGGCGGCGACGCCGTGGTGGTCGGTGTCGGTTTCGGTGATGATGGCTGCGGTGGCCGGTGCGGCGGCCAGGCCGAGACCGAAGCTGATGACCAGCAGTGGAACGAGAACTCCCGGATAGCCGGAGGCGGGTGTTTGTCGGCTCATCAGCAGTAGTCCGGCGGTGAGAGCGATGAATCCTGCCGTGGTGGGCAGACGCAGTCCGTAGCGGGCGGCGAGTCGCGGGGAGAATATCGACAGGGCGACCACGCCGGCGCCCATGGGCAGGACTGCGAGTGCGGAGCCCAGTGGGCTGTAGCCGAGCATCAACTGCAGGTATTGCACGTTGATCAGGAACAGCCCGAAGGTGACCAGGAATTGGATCGTGATCGAGACCGCACCGGCGGAGAATCCGCGCCGGGCCAGCAGCCGCAGTTGCAGCAGCGGTGAGCGCACCGGGGGTGTCATGGCAACCGTGTAAGTCCGGGCGATCTGTGATCAGATGCCCTCGGACGGGCGGTTGAAGGAGAGATT
>NZ_LZML01000006.1:0-30526 GCF_001665695.1 Nocardia sp. 852002-51101_SCH5132738
GGGCCGGTCCCCCGCGTGCAGGGCCCGGGTGGCGGTGGCGAGGATGGTGGTTTCGGTGGGTCCGTAGAGGATGCGGAATTCGCGGGTGCCGCGGCGGTCGGTGCCTGCCCAGCGTTTGACGAGTTCGGCGGGGACTTCTTCGCCGCCGGACAGCACCAGTTGCAGGTCGTCGAGTCCGGTGGGGTCGACGGAGGCGAGGGCGGCGGGGGTGACGAAGGCGTGGGTGACGTGCTGGGTGCGCAGCAGGTCGGCGAGGTCCTCGCCGCCGTAGGTTCCGGTGGGTGCGATGACGAGGGTGGCGGCGCCGGCGGTGGCGAACAGGATCTCCATCAGTGCGGCGTCGAAGGACGGTGAGGCGAAGTGCAGGAATCGGGAGCCGGATTCGATGTGGTAGTCGGCGCGTTGGGTGGCGATGAGGTCGGCGATGCCGGTGTGGGTGACGGCGACGCCTTTGGGGCGTCCGGTGGATCCGGAGGTGAAGACCACGTAGGCGGTGTCGGTGGCGCGCAGCGGCCGCAGCCGGTCGTGGTCGTCGAGGGGGCTGTCGGGGCGGGTGTGCAGGTGTGCGGTGGTTTCGGGTGCGTCGAGGATGATCCAGTCGGCGGTGTCGGGTAGTGCGGGGCGTGCGGTGGTGACGGTGATGCCCAGTGCGGCAGCCGAATCGGTGATCATGTGGTCGATGCGGTGGGCCGGGTAGGCGGGGTCGACGGGGACGTAGGTGGCGCCGGTTTTCACCACGGCCCACCAGATGAGCACGGATTCGGCGGAGCGGGGCGCGGCGGCCAGGACGGGGATTTCGGGTCCGGCGCCGTGTTCGATGAGCAGCCGGGCCAGGCGGTTGGAGCGCTGGTCGAGTTCGGTGTAGGTGAGGCCGGTGTCGCCGGTGCGGACGGCGAGGCCGTCGGGGTTGCGGCGCACGGCGTCGGCGAATACGTCGGGCAGCAGTGGTGATTCGGGGGTGGGTGCGGTGCGTGGGCCGATGCTGGTGAGCAGGGCGTGGTGTTCGCGGGGGTGCAGCCAGTCGATGTCGCCGACGGGTGTGTCGGGGCTGGTGGCGACGGTGTCGAGGATCCGCAGCAGTCGCTGGACGAAGCTGGTGACGGTGTCGGGGTCGAACAGGTCGCGGGCGTACATCATCATGCCGGACAGGCCTTGGGCGGCACCGGTTTCGGTGCTGGTGTCGGAGATGACGAGCTGGAGGTCGAATTGGCTTGTGCCGGTGTCGACGTCGGCGCGGGAGACGGCGACGTCGGGCAGGGCGATGTCGATGGCGCCGGTGTTCTGGAAGGCGAGCACCACTTGGAACAGGGGGTGCGCGGCGGTGGTGCGGTGCGGGTTGAGTTCTTCGACGATGCGTTCGAAGGGGACGTCGGCGTGGTCGAGGGCGTGCAGGTCGGTGTCGCGGGTGCGGGCCAGCAGTTGGGTGAACGGTTCGCTGCGGTCGATGGGTGTGCGCAGGGCGAGGGTGTTGACGAACATGCCGACGAGGTCGTCGAGGCCGGGTTCGCCGCGGCCGGCGACGGGGGTGCCGATGACGATGTCGTCGGTGTCGGCGAGCCGCCCGAGCAGCACCGCGAGTGCGGCGTGGACGACCATGAACAGGGAGGTGCCGTGGTCGCGGGCCACTGTCTGCAGTTGCCGGTGCAGGGGTGCGGGGATGTCGAGGGGGACGCGGCCGCCGGTGAGGGTGGCGACGGTGGGGCGGGGCCGGTCGGTGGGCAGGTCGAGCAGGTCGGGTACCCGGTCGAGGGTGGTGCGCCAGTAGTCGAGCTGGGTGGACATCAGCGAGGTGGGGTCGTCGGCGGCGCCGAGGATGCGGCGTTGCCACAGCGCGAAGTCGGCGTACTGCACCGGCAGGGGCTGCCACTGTGGGGGTTGTCCGGTGTGGCGGGCGGCGTAGGCGGTCATGACGTCGCGGGCCAGCGGGCCCATGGATTGTCCGTCGCCGGCGATGTGGTGCACGACCAGGACGAGCATGTACTGACCGGTGTCGTCGGTGTCGGTGGTGATGTCGAACAGGGCGACGCGGATCGGTACCTGGGTGGCGACGTCGAAGCCGCGGCGCACGAATTCGGTGAGCAGCTGTGGGAGGGTGTCGCGGGCGGGGTGGCCGGTTTCGAGGGTGATCGGTGCCCGGTCGAGGATGAGCTGGCGTGGTTCGCCGTCGGTTTCGGGGTAGATGGTGCGCAGTACTTCGTGGCGGGCGATGACGTCGTCGAGGGCGGCGCTCAGTGCGGTGGTGTCGAGGCGCCCGGACAGGTGCAGCATGACGGGGATGTTGTAGGCGGCCGATTCGGGTTCGAACCGGTTGAGGAACCACATGCGTTGCTGGGCCAGCGACAGCGGCAGCGGTTCGGGGCGCTCCCCTGCGGTGAGTGGGAGGCGGGCGGTGCCGTGCAGGGTGCGGGCGCGGCGGGCGAGGGCGGCGACGGTGGGTTCTTCGAAGATGGTGCGCACGGGGATGCGCACGTCGAGGGCGGCGCCGATGCGGGCGGCGACGAGGGCGGCGCTGAGCGAGTCGCCGCCGAGGGCGAAGAAGTCGTCGTCGGCGCCGACGTGTTCGGCGTCGAGGACCTGTTCGTAGGCGCGGGCGACGACGTCTTCCTGCCAGGTGGTGGGTGCGCGGAAGGCGCGGGCGGTGGCGGGTGGCCGGGGTAGTCGGTCGCGGTCGAGTTTGCCGGTCGGGGTGAGCGGCACCTCGTCGAGGATCATGACGGCGGCGGGCACCATGTAGGGCGGAAGTGCCTGGGCGAGTGTGGTTTTCAGGTCGGTGTCGGAGAGGGTGGCGCCGGCGGCGGGGGTCACGTAGGACACGAGGGTGGTGGGGCGGCCGTCGTCGGTGCGTGGGACGGTGACGGCGAAGGCGACGCCGGGGTGGGCGGCCAGGGCGGCGTCGATTTCGGCGAGTTCGATGCGGTTGCCGCGGACTTTGACCTGGAAGTCGTTGCGTCCCACGAATTCCAGGTCGCCGCCGGTGGTGCGGCGCACGATGTCGCCGGTGCGGTACATGCGGGTGCCGGGTGCGCCGAACGGGCAGGCGACGAATCGGGTCGCGGTCAGTGCGGTGCGGTCTTTGTAGCCGTCGGCGAGTCCGGGGCCGAGCAGGTACAGCTCTCCCGCGACGCCGTGCGGGACGGGCCGCAGCCAGGTGTCGAGCACGGTGGTGGTGACGGGGCCGGCGGGGGCGCCGATGGTGATCGGTGCGCCCGGGGTCAGCGGTGCGCTCGCGGTGGCCCAGATGGTGGATTCGGTGGGTCCGTAGAGGTTGACCATGGTGCGTCCGGGTGCCCACCGGTCGACCAGTTCGGGGCCGACGGGTTCGCCGGCGGTGGCCAGTACGCGCAGGGTGTCGACGTGGTCGCCGGGGATCGTCGCCAGCGCCGACGGTGTCAGCACGGCGTGCGAGATGTGTTCGCGCTGAAGCAGTTTCGCCAGTTCGGGCCCGCCGTACACGTCGGGTGGGGAGACGACGAGCCGGCCGCCCGCGCCGTGGGCCATGAGCAGTTCGAAGATCGAGGCGTCGAAGCTGGGTGAGGCGACCTGCAGCACCGCGGAGTCGGCGGTGACGCCGAGGATGCGGTGCTGGGCGGCGACGAGGTCGGTGAGGCCTCGGTGGGTGACCAGCACGCCTTTGGGTGTTCCGGTGGATCCGGAGGTGTAGATGAGGTAGGCGGTGCGGTCGGGGGTGAGCGTCGCGCCGCGTTCGGTGTCGGTGATCGGTGCGGCGGATTCGGTGTCGAGGGCGTGGACGGTGTCGGGGTCGTCGAGGACGAGCCGGTCGATGTGCCGGTGCGGGTGGATCGTGCCGGTGTCGGCGTTGCCGGTGTGGGTGATGCCGAGGGTGGCGCCGGAGTCGTCGAGCAGGAAGGCGATGCGGTCGGCGGGCAGGCGGGGGTCGATGGGCACGAACGCGGCGCCGGTTTTCGCGGCTGCCCACACGGTGACGACGGCGTCGAGGGAGCGTGGCAGGGCGCTGGCGAGCACGGTGTGCGGGGTGAGGCCGCGGTGCAGCAGCAGCCGGGCCAGCCGGTTGGATCGCTGGTCGAGGTCGCGGTAGGTGAGGGTGTCGGTGCCGCAGGTGGCGGCGACGACGTCGGGGTGGGTGGCGGCGGTGGCGGTGAGGATGTCGTCGAAGGTTCGCGGCCGGCGGTGCGCGCGGGCCGGGTGGACGGGTTCGGTGTCGTCGGCGGCGGTGAGCCGTGCCAGCGGGGTGGCCGGGTCGTCGGCGATGTGGTGCAGGAGTGCGACGAACCGGTCGAGGATCCACTGTGCGCGGTGGGTGTCGAATTCGTCGTCGAGGTAGCGCAGGGTGATGCGCAGTCCCGGTGCCGCGGCCGGGTCGGTGTGGGTGGTGTCGGTGTGTGCGGTGTCGTCGGATTCGGGGGCGACGACGAGGCTGAGCGGGTAAGGGGTGGCGTCGACGCCGGTGATGTCGTCGATGTGCAGGCCCGCGGCGTCGACGAGGTGCTGCAGGGCGGGCCGGTCGACGGGGAAGGACTGGAAGGCGACGGCGGTGTCGAACAGGGCTGTCATTCCGAGGGCGCGGTGGATGTCTGCCAGCCCGATGTGGTGGTGGTCGAGCATGCGGGCCTGGTGTTGCTGGATGCGGGTCAGCAGCTGCTCGACGGTGTGGGTGGGGTCGAGGGGCACGCGCACGGGGACGGTGTTGAGGAACATGCCGAGGGTGCGGTCGACCTGCGGGAGTTCGGGGGGCCGGCCGGAGACGGCTGATCCGAAGATCACGTCGGTGTCGCCGGTCAGTTCGCGCAGGGTCAGCGCCCATGCCGCGGCGACGGCGGTGTTGACGGTGACGGCCGCGTCGGCGGCGACGCGGCGCAGGTCCGCGGCCCGGTGGGCGGGTAGCAGGGTGTCGATTTCGCCGGCGGAGGTGTCGCGGTGGGCGGCGTCGGCGCGGGCGACGCGGGTGGGTGATTCGACGTCGGCGTATTCGTCGGTCCAGGCGGCGGTGGAGGCGGCGAGGTCTTGGCGGTGCAGCCAGGCCAGGTAGTCGCGGTAGCTGGGTGCGGGTTCGGCGGTGTCGATGTGGGCGGGGGTGCTGTAGTTGGCGAGCAGTTCGCTCATCAGCAGCGGCATGGACCAGCCGTCGAGGATCACGTGGTGGTTGGTGACGAGCAGCCGGTAGCGGTCGGGGCGCACGGTGATCAGGGTGAATCGGATCAGCGGCGGCGCCGACAGGTCGAACCCTTCGGCGGCGTCGTCGGCGGCGACCTGATCGAGGCCGGCGTTGTCGGCGCCGGAGGTGAGGTCGATGTGCCGGAAGCGGACGGGGGCGTGGCCGAGCACGATCTGGCAGGGTCCGGCGCTGGTGTCGGTGAAGGCGGCGCGCAGGATGTCGTGGCGGTCGACGAGGGCTTGGGCGGCGCGGCGCAGGCGTTCGGCGTCGACGGTGCCGGTGAAGCCGATCGCGGTTTGCACGGTGTAGTTGTCGCCGGCGTCGGGGTTGTAGGTGGAGTGGAATCGGATTCCGGCCTGCATCGGCGACAGCGGCCACACGTCGGCCAGGTCCGGGTAGCGGTGGTCGAGCCGTTCGACGTCGGCGGCGGTCAGCTCGACCAGCGGGAAGTCCGATGGGCGCGGGGGGCGGCCTTCGGCGCGGTGGGCCGGTTCCCGGGTCGGCGACGGGTCGGCGGCGACGGTGCCGCCGACCAGTTCCGCCAGTGCGGCAACGGTTTTGGCTTCGAAGACGTCGCGCGGGGTGAGGGTGAGCCCGGCCGAGCGGGCCAATGCCACCAGCCGCATGGATACGATGCTGTCGCCGCCGAGGGTGAAGAAGTTGCTGTCGGCGTACACGGTGTCCAGGTGCAGGACTTCGGCGAACAGTTTCGCCATGAGCTGTTCGTCGGCGGTGGCCGGCGCCCGTCCGGCGGTCTCCTCGGATCGGAAGTCCAGTTCGCGCAACGCTTTCCGGTCGATCTTGCCGACCGGGGTGCGGGGCATGTCCGCCAGTTCCACGATGGCGGCGGGGTTCATGTAGTGGGCCAGTTCGCGTTCCAGGTCGGTGTGCAGCGCGGCCGGGTCGAGGGTGGCCCCCGGTGCGGCGACGACGTAGGACACCAGCACGGGTTCGCCGGCGGGTCCGGGGCGGTCGACGGTGGCGGCGACGGCCACGGTGTCGTGGCGGGCCAGGCGGGCGTCGATCTCCCCCGGTTCGATGCGCAGGCCGTGGATTTTGACCTGCTGGTCGCTGCGGCCCAGGTATTCCAGTTGCGGTCCGCGGGAGGTGTGCAGCCAGCGCACGCTGTCACCGGTGCGGTAGATCCGTTCTCCGCGAGCCGATTCCGGGTCGGCGACGAAGCGGGCCGCGGTGGTGGCGGGTCGGTCGAGGTAGCCGCGGGCCAGGGCGGGGCCGCGCACATACAGTTCGCCGGCGACGCCGGCGGGGACCGGCCGCAGCCACATGTCACGCACGGTCACCGACAGTCCGGGGATCGGGGTGCCGATGGTGACGGGTTGCCCGGGTGTGAGGGCGTCGGATCCGGTGGCCCACACGGTGCATTCGGTGGGCCCGTAGTGGTTCATCAGCCGCCGCCCGGGCGCCCAGCGGGTGACGAGGTCGGCAGCGGTGGCCTCCCCGACGACCGCGATCGTCGTCAGTGCGGGCAGCTGCGCGGGGTCCATCGTGTTGAGCACCGACGGGGTGATGATGGCATGGGTCACCCGTTGGGCGCGCAGCAGTTCCTCGAGCGCGGCGCCGCCGTAGACGTCGGGCGGTGCGATCACCAGGCAGGCGCCGTGGCCGTGGGCGAGCAGCAGTTCCGACAGGCAGGCGTCGAATCCCGGTGAGGCGACCTGCAAGACGGCCGAGGTGGTGTTCACGCCGAACGCGTCGGCGTGGGCGGCGGCCAGGCCGGCGAGGCCGCGGTGGGTCAGGTGCACGGCTTTGGGGGTTCCGGTCGATCCGGAGGTGTAGATCAGGTAGGCGGCGTGGTCGAGCCGCAGCTCGTCGGGCGCGGCGGTGGTGTCGGGTTCGGCGGGCAGGTCGGTGTCGGCGAGGGTCCAGTCGACGGTGGCGGGAAGCCCCTGTGTGAGGGCGCGGGTGGTGACGCCGAGGGCGGTGCCCGAATCGGCGAGCAGTTCGGCGAGGCGTTCGCCGGGGTTGGCCGGATCCAGTGGCAGGAACGCCGCGCCGGTTTCGGCGACCGCCCAGATCGCGACGGCCAGCTCGATCGAACGCGGAACGACCACGGCGACAACGGTTTCCGGGCGTGCGCCGCGGGTGAGCAGCCGTTGCGCGAGCCGGTGGGCCCGCGCGGCGAGTGCCCGATAGGTGAGCGTGGTGGTTCCCGACCGCACGGCCACCGCGTCCGGGTGGGTGCGGGCGGTGTCGGTGAGGATGTCGCGCAGGGTGCGTCCGGCCGGTGCACTGCGTGGCGCCGGAATCAGTTCGGCGAGTTCGGCATTCGCGCAGGGGCTGATGGCGGCGACGGTGGCGGTGGGGTCGGCGGCGATCTGGTCGAGGATCCGTTCGTAGCGGTCGAGCAGGATGCGGGCGGTCTCGATGTCGAGCCGGTCGCAGGAGAAGCGCAACATCACGGTGTGGGTGGCGGAGGTGGCCGAATCCGGGTCGCCGGCGCGGCCGGGCCGCGGCGGGGTCACCTGCAGGCTCAGCGGATACGGGGTGGCGTCGTGGGCGTCGACGTCGACGAGCCGCAGTCCGGCCTCGCGCAGATTGTGGGTCAGCTGTTCGCGGTCGAGCGGATAGGACTCGAGCACGGTCACCGTGTCGAACATGTCGGCGAATCCGGTGGCGCGTTGCAGTTCGGCCAGCCCGAGATGGCGGTGGTCGAGGGTGGCGGCCTGTTCGGACTGCACCCGGGCCAGCAGGTCGGCGACGGTTTCGGCGGGTTCGAGCCGGACCCGCACGGGCAGGGTGTTGATGAACAGCCCCACCATGCGTTCGACTCCCGGCAGCTGGGGTGGGCGGTCGGAGACGGTGTTGCCGAACACGATGTCGGAGCGGCCGGTCAAGGTGGTCAGCAGCAGCGCCCATGCCACCTGCACGGTGGTGTTGGCGGTGACACCGTAGGCGCGCGACAGGTCGGTGATCGCGGCGGTCGTCTCGGCGGAGAGGTTGCGGCTGACTTCGGCGTTGTCGGCGGGCACGGTCCGGTCCGGGCGCCCGGTCACCAGGGTCGGGCTTTCGATGCCGGCGAGCACACTCTGCCAGGCGGTGATCGCGGCGTCGCGGTCCTGGCTGTGCAGCCAGTGCAGGTAGTCGCGGTAGGTGCCGGCCGGTGCCAGTGCGGCCGGATCGCCGTCCGCGGCGTACACCGTGAGCAGTTCGTGGATCAGCAGCGGCATCGACCAGCCGTCGAGCACGATGTGATGGTTGGTGAGCAGCAGTTCGAATTCGGTTGCGCCGGTGCGGATCAGGTGGAAACGCAGCAGCGGCGGCCGGGCCGGATCGAAGGGGGCCGACGCGGCGTCGATGATGCGGCGTCGTTCGCGGTCGCGTTCCCCGGCGTCGGCGATTTCGGTGAGGTCGCTGTCGTGCCAGTCGG
The DNA here is from genome assembly GCF_001665695.1 of Nocardia sp. 852002-51101_SCH5132738. Classification (NCBI taxonomy): domain Bacteria; kingdom Bacillati; phylum Actinomycetota; class Actinomycetes; order Mycobacteriales; family Nocardiaceae; genus Nocardia; species Nocardia sp. 852002-51101_SCH5132738. Next base: position 8,523 of record NZ_LZML01000006.1, read on the forward strand.
CGCGCACGCCGCTCATCACGATCTGGCGGGGCCCGGCGGCGCTTTCGACGAATGCGGTGCGCAGGCTGTCGTGCCGGTCGATCACCGCTTGTGCCGCGGCCCGCATGCGGGCGGTGTCGACGTTCCCGGCGAGGGTCAGTGTCGCCTGCACGGTGTAGCCGTCGACGCGGTCGGTGTCGTAGACGGCGTGGAACAGCAGACCGGACTGCAGTGCGGTCAGCGGCCACACGTCGGTCATGGTCGGATATTCCAGCTGCCAGCGGTCGATCTCGTCCTGGGTGAGGTCCACGAGCGGGAAATCCGACGGGGTGAAGCCGCCGGCGGTTTCGCCGCGGGCGTGGTCGGCGAGCCCGCGCAGCGCCCGCACCCACAGTCCGGCCAGTTCCTCCACGTCCGCGCTGTTCAGCACGTCGGTGGCGAATTCCCAGGTGGCGTCGAGTTCGAGGCCGTCGGGTCCCGGTTCGGCGATCGCGTTGACATCCAGGACGGCGGGCAGCGCCATCGCCGGGTCGCCGGTCGCGGTGAGGGAGGTGAATTCGGTGGTCGGTGTCCACGGCCCGGACTGTTCGTGGACGCCGACGCGACCGAGGTAGTTGAACGCGATCTGCGGTTCGGGCGCGCCGGCCAGTTCGGCGCCGGCCTCGGCGTCGAGGCAGCGCAGCATCCCGTAGCCGATGCCGTTGCCGGGGATCGCGCGCAACTGTTCCTTGGCTGCCACGATCGCCGTGCCCGCGGCGGGGCCGCCGGCGAACGCGTCGTCGGCGTCGACGCCGCGCAGGTCCAGGCGCACCGGGAAGCGGGTGGTGAACCAGCCGACGGTGGCGCTGAGGTCGGCGCCCGGTACGGCGTGTTCCTCGCGGCCGTGTCCCTCGAGGGAGATCAGTTCGGTGTCCGGGTCGACGCCGCGGCGGCGACGCCACTCCCCCAGTGCGAGCGCCAGCGCCGCCAGCAGCGGGTCGTTGGGTGTGCCGTGGAAGCGGGCGGGGACGGTGGTGAGGATCGCTTCGGACACGTCGGCGGGTACGTGCACCTCGACGCGGCCCGCGGTGGCCGCGGTGTCGTGTGCGGGATCGAGAGGTCGTGTGCCGAGCAGCTTCTCCCCCGGCGCGAGGATGGTCTTCCACAGCTCCAGTTCGCCGGCGCGGCGGCCGGCGGCGTGCTCGGTGAGTCCGTGGCTCCAGCGCCGCACCGAGGTGGTTGCGGGGCCGAAGGCGGGTTCGGCGCCGGCGCTGATCTGCTGCCATGCCCCGGCCAGGTCGGTGAGCAGGATGCGCCACGACACCGCGTCGACGGCGAGGTGGTGGATCACCACCCACATCAGGTCGGGCCCGGTGGTGTCGTCGCTCATCCGCACCAGCTGCACCAGCACACCGTCGGCGGGATCGAGCCGGTCGGCGGCCGCCTGCAACCTGGCGTCGATCTCGGTGGCGTCGCGGCGCGGCAGCCGCACCGATTCGTAGGCGGCCGCGGCGTCGACCGTGCCGGGGGCGGCCACGTCGATGTACCGGTCGGCGGAGTGGGCGCCGCGCAACACCGCGCGCAACATGTCGTGGCGGTCCAGCACCGCCGCCAGCGCGGCCACCAGGTCGGCGTCGTCGACGTGTGGCGGCAGTTCGACGAGGGTGGCCTGCGCGAAGCGGTCGAAGCGGTCGCGCGCGAGCATCGCGTACATGATCGGGGTCAGCGGCATCGGCCCGATCGCGCCGCCGGGCAGTTCGGGCAGCTGCGGGCCGCCGCCGGCGTCGGTGGCGACCGCGGCCAGAGCGGCGACGGTCTTGTGTTCGAACACGTCCTGGGTGGAGAAACTCAGCCCCTCCGCCTTGGCGCGCGCCACGAGTTGAATGGACAGGATGCTGTCGCCGCCGAGGGCGAAGAAGCTGTCGTCGGCGCCGACCGTGGCCACGTCGAGGATTTCGCCGAACAGTTGCGCCACCCGCTGTTCCCGCGGGGTGGACGGCGCCCGCCCCGCGGCCGCGGTACCGAAGGCGGGTGCGGGCAGGGCGGCGCGGTCGAGTTTGCCGAACGCGTTGACCGGCAGGGCGTCCAACGCCATGATCACCGCGGGCACCAGATGCGGCGGCAGCGTGTCGCGGGCGAAGCGTTGCAGGTCCAGCGGGTCGATGTGGCGTCCGCGCACCGGCACCACATAGGAGGCCAGCACGGTGGCGTCGGCGTTGTTGCGCACCGGCACGGTGACGGAGATGTCGACATCGTCGTGGGCGGTGAGCGCGGCGTCGGCGTCGCCGGGTTCGATGCGGTAGCCGCGGATCTTGACCTGAAAGTCGGTGCGCCCCAGCAATTCCAGCTCGGGGACGGGTCCGTCGCCGACCCAGCGGGCCATATCGCCGGTGCGGTACATGCGCGCTCCGGGCCCGCCGTGCGGGTCGGCAACGAAGCGGGCCGCGGTTTCGGCGAACCGGTGGCTGTAGCCGCGCGCCACCCCCGGCCCGGCCAGATACAGCTCACCCGGGGTGCCGGTCGGCACCGCTTGCAGGCAGCGGTCGAGCACCATCGCCGAGACCCCGCGGATCGGGCCGCCGACGGTCAGGTCCCCGCCCGGGGTGACCGCGGCGCTGGCGGCGGTGACGGTGGTTTCGGTGGGCCCGTACTCGTTGAACATCGCCGCCGAGCGCGTCCACCGTTCGATCACGTGCGGCGGGCACACGTCACCGCCGACCACGACCACCCGCAGCTCACTCAGGCGCCGCGGATCCACCGTCGCCAGCATCGCCGGGGTGAGGGTGAGGTGGGTGACGTGCTGGGCGGCCAGCAGGTCGGTCAGTTCGTCGCCGCCGATCACCTCGGGCGGGACGACCAGCAGGGTCGCGCCGTTGGCGAAGCACACCAGGAACTGCTCGAGTGAGGCGTCGAAACTGGGCGAGAGCGCATACGACACCCGCGCGGTGGCGTCCACACCGCAGACCTCGCTGCGGTCGGCGATGAGGTTGGCCAGCCCCGCATGGGTCACCTGCACCCCTTTCGGGATGCCGGTGGATCCGGAGGTGTAGGTGATGTAGGCGAGGTCGTCGGGGCGCAGCGGGCGCAGGCGTTCGCTATCGCCGATCGGGGCGCCGGTGGTGTCGCGGCAGGCGGCCGCGGTGTCCGGATCGTCGAGAACCACCGGCGTGACCGTCTGCGGCAGCCGTCCCCGGTAGGCGTCGACGGTGATGCCGGCCCGGGCGCCGCTGTCGGCGATCATGTGCTCGATGCGTTTGGCCGGATAGTCGGGATCCACCTGCACGATCGCGGCGCCGGATTTGGCGACCGCCCAGGCGGCGACGATCGATTCGACCGAGCGGCGCAGCATGATCGCGACGGTGGTGTCGGGGCCGCAGCCGCGTGCGATCAGTTGGCGGGCCAGCTGTGAGGACCGGGCGTCGAGTTCACCGTAGGTCACGGTGGCGCCGGGTGTGGAGATCGCGTCGGAGGCGGGCTGGCGCCCGGCGCTGTCGGCCAGGATGTCGGGCAGCAGCCGGGGCGCGACCGCGTCGTCGCCGCGCACGGGCAGCAGCCGCTGCTGTTCGGACGGTGCGAGCAGCGGCAGCCGGTCGATGCGGTATTGCGTTCCGCGGTCGAGGAATTCGTGCAGGAACATCAGGAAGCGGCCGTGGTGGGCGGCGAGTTCGTCGGGCCGGTAGATGTTCGGATTGCCCTGGAAGTCGATGTGGGTGCTGTCGCGGCCGGCGCCGGGATAGATGTTGACGAACAGGTCGGCGGTGGGCCCGGAGGTGAGCACGTGCAACCGGCCGGTGGTGTCGCCGAGGACGACGTCGTTGTCGATCATCATCAGATTCACGGCGGGACCGAAGGAGGCGGTCTCGTCGCGGGCGATGCCCATATCGCGGAAGATGTCTTCCTGCCGGTAGCGCTGGCGGCGCAGCGCGCTGGTCAGCTCGCCCTGTACCGCGTCGATCAGTTCACCGACGCTGCGGGAGCCGACCCGCACGCGCAGCGGCACCACGTTGGCGACCATGCCGCCGGAGCGGCGCAGTATCGCGGAGTGGCGGCCCGACACCGGAAGGCTCAGCAGCACCTCGGTGCTTCCGGTCATGCGGGCCAGGTAGGCGGCGAAGGCGGCGACGACGATCGGGGTGACGCTGGTGCTGCGTTCGGCGACCACGGCATCCAGCAGTGCGGCGGTCTCGGGTGCGAGCGCTTCGCTGACCAGTGCCGGGTGGATGGTGGGTTTGCCGACACGTCCGGCCAGGCTGACCACGGGCGGTGCGTCCGCCAGATGTTCGGTCCAGTATTTGCGGTCGTTGTCGAATCGCGTCGACCCGCGATAGGCCAGATCCTGTTCGGTGATCTCGGCCAGATCCTTCGCCGCGGCCGGGGAGGGTTCGGTACCGCGCAGCCACGCGTTGTACAGCTCGGTGATGCGCTGCAGCATCGTCACCGCGGCGAATCCGTCGAGAGCGATGTGGTGGGCGCGCTGGTACCACAGGTAGTGGTTGTCGCCGACCTGGTATATGACGCACACCATGAGGTGGTCGTGCAGCAGATCGAGCGGTGCGGCGTAGTCCTCGGTCATCAGCCGGTGCGCGGTGGCCACCGGGTCGGTGTGACGGCGCAGATCCACCACCGAGATCGGGCCGCCGCGGAAGTGGTCGACGAACTGGCAGGGTTCGCCGTCGACCTCGATCAGATGCAGATGTCCGGACCCGAATTCGAGGCTCGCGGTGCGGCAGGCCTCCATGAGCAGATCGGTATCCAATTCCCCGATGATTTCCACGTATTGCGCCACCGAAATCGGGGATTCGCCCGCGAGGTGCTGGGCGAACCATATTCCGCGCTGCGCCGCGGTGAGCTTGAATACGCCGTCCGGCGCCGGGCGCGGGAATCCGTGCCCCGAAGTGCGTGCGCGTGTTCCGTTGCCTGGTGCCTGGTGACCGCCGAGTGGCGCCGGGCCGATCCGCGGTGACTTCGGTGCCTGTGAATCGCCGCCGAAGTTGCTTTTGAATTGGGTCACCGGTCCTCCATCGGATCTCTTTACTTCGACGCAGTGACACGACGCCGGACCGTTTCCTCGAAACGACGTCGGTCGTATTGCGTGAAGCACGTCGAAATGTGCGCCGCGATTTCTCGAGCGCGACGAACAGCGCCCTCGTCGCCCTGGGCGGATATTCGTCTGGTGGTGCGGCCGGCGGGCGCGAAGGCGGTGGTCACGACGCCCCGACACGTCGCGGCGACCGCCCGCGTGGGCCGTCGGCCCAGGTCAGTCCGCGTGTTTGCAGCGGAGCCGGTGATCGCGCGACCGCCGGTCCGCGGATTCGACGCCGCCCCGGGGTTCGGAGCCGTCACCGTCGCCGTGCCCGCCGCCGCACATCGCGTCGTGCGGGGCGGCGCGGCCCGTATCCGGGCCTGGCGGGGCGGGCGGGTTACCCACATCGTTGGAATTCATCGCGTTCACCGGATCACCTTCTGGCACGTGAAGCACCTCACGGCAGTGTGTCGTAGGTAGATTCGGTGGGCGGGCGCGCCCGGATAAAAAGTAATTTTTTGATAACTACGCAGTTTCCTCGGTACCAGATAGCCGGACTTTCGCCCGCTCGAGCGCAGGAAGAACGAGACACTTCCGGTTGCCGCCCGCGGTTTTCGTGACGGTCGTTATGAAATCGAGCCCCGAGAAGGTCTGAATTTCGGTGTGGTCACCGGCATCAGAAACCACAGAAATCACAACAATCACAAAACTCGAGGCACCACACGGATGTGACCGCCGGCCGCACCGGTGCGGCCGCGCGAGCGCGGGGGCGACCCTCGGACGGCGGCCGGATCCGAAGTGTTCGGAAATTTGGTTCTCAAAACCGCACCTACCGGTTACTTGAATGAGTCATACTTCGGACCGTGTCCACTACGGCGGATTTCGAGCGCATGCTGCGCCGGGCCGCGCTGCGGGTGACGGCCCCGCGGATCGCGGTGCTGACCGCTGTGGCCGACCACCCGCACTCCGACACCGACACCATCCTCGGCCTCGTCCGCGGCACCCTGGGCACGGTCTCCCATCAGGCCGTCTACGACGTGCTGCGGGCGCTGACCGAGGCGGGTCTGCTGCGCCGGATCCAGCCGATGGGCTCGGTCGCCCGCTACGAGACCCGCGTCGGCGACAATCACCACCATCTGGTGTGCCGCTCCTGCGGCGTCATCGCCGATGTGGACTGTTCGGTCGGCGACGCACCGTGTCTGACCGCCGCCGACGACAACGGCTTCGTCCTCGACGAGGCCGAGGTCATCTACTGGGGCCTGTGCCCCTCCTGTTCCCTGCCGACTGCTCGATCGACCCCGTGATCACAGCCCGTTTCACTCACTCGGAAAGGAAAGACCGTGCCTGAGGAACATCCACCTATCGCCGAGGCCAATACCGAACCGCCCGAGAGCGGATGCCCCGTCGTCGGCCGCATGAAGCGACCCGTCGAAGGTGGCGGCAACCGCGACTGGTGGCCGGAACAGCTCAATCTCAAAGTGCTGCAGCACAATCCGGCCGAAATCAATCCCTTCGGCGCGGACTACGACTACGCCGCCGAATTCGCCACCCTGGATCTGGCCGCGGTCAAGGCCGACATCATCGAGGTGATGACGACCTCGCAGGACTGGTGGCCGGCCGATTTCGGCCACTACGGGCCACTGTTCATCCGCATGGCCTGGCATGCGGCCGGCACCTACCGCATCGAGGACGGCCGCGGCGGCGCCGGATCCGGGATGCAGCGCTTCGCCCCGCTCAACAGCTGGCCCGACAACGCCAGCCTGGACAAGGCGCGCCGGCTGCTGTGGCCGGTGAAACAGAAGTACGGCCGCAAACTGTCGTGGGCCGATCTCATCGTCTACACCGGCAACGTCGCCCTCGAGCACATGGGTTTCCAGACCTTCGGTTTCGGCGGCGGCCGCGTCGACGAGTGGGAGCCCGAGGAGGTGTACTGGGGTCCGGAGATGGAATGGCTCGGCGATGCCCGCTACTCCGGGCAGCGCGATCTGGAGAACCCGCTCGCGGCCGTGCAGATGGGCTTGATCTACGTCAATCCCGAAGGGCCCAACGGTAATCCGGATCCGCTGGCGGCCGCGATCGACATCCGCGAGACGTTCCGCCGGATGGCGATGAACGATGTGGAAACCGCGGCGCTGATCGTCGGCGGGCACACCTTCGGCAAGACCCACGGCGCCGGCCCCGCCGACAACGTCGGCCCCGAACCGGAAGCCGCGCCGCTCGAGCAGATGGGCCTGGGCTGGAAGAGCTCGTTCGGCACCGGTGTCGGCAAGGACGCGATCACCAGCGGCATCGAGGTGACGTGGACCCCGACCCCGACCCGCTGGGACAACAGCTTCCTCGAAACCCTCTACGGCTACGAATGGGAGCAGACCAAGAGTCCCGCCGGGGCGTGGCAATGGGTGCCGAAGGACGGCGCCGGCGCGGGCACGGTGCCCGACGCCCACGATTCGTCCAAGACCCAGGCCCCGGCGATGCTGACCACCGACCTGTCGCTGCGATTCGACCCCATCTACGGGCCGATCACGCGGCGCTGGCTCGACCATCCCGAGGAACTGGCCGACGAGTTCGCCAAGGCCTGGTACAAGCTGATCCACCGCGATATGGGACCCAAGTCCCGGTATCTGGGTCCGCTGGTGCCGGAGGAGACCCTGTTGTGGCAGGACCCGATCCCGGCCGTCGATCACGACCTGATCGGTGACGCCGAGATCACCACCCTCAAGGCGCGGATCCTCGATTCGGGCCTGACGGTGCCGCAGCTGGTGTCGACGGCCTGGGCGGCGGCGGCCTCGTTCCGCGGCAGCGACAAACGCGGCGGCGCCAACGGCGGCCGGTTGCGGTTGCAACCGCAGAACGGCTGGGAGGTCAACGACCCCGACGAGCTGGCCCAGGTGATCCGCACCCTGGAAGCGATCCAGGAGGCGTTCAACACCGAACAGTCCGGCAACGTGCGTGTCTCGTTCGCCGACGTCGTGGTGCTCGGCGGTGTCGCGGCGATCGAGAAGGCCGCCCGCGACGCCGGTTTCGGGGTGAGCGTCCCGTTCACCCCCGGCCGCACCGACGCCACCCAGGAACAGACCGATGTGGAGTCGTTCTCCGCGCTCGAACCCAAGGCCGACGGTTTCCGCAACTACCTCGGCAAGGGCACCCGGCTGTCGGCGGAGTATCTGCTGGTCGACAAGGCGAACCTGCTGCGGTTGACCCCGCCGGAGATGACCGTGCTCGTGGGCGGTCTGCGGGTGCTCGGCGCCAACTACAAGCAGTCGCCGCTGGGCGTGCTCACCGACAACCCCGGAGTGCTGAGCAACGATTTCTTCGTGAATCTGCTCGACATGAGCACCGAGTGGAAGCCCTCTCCGGCCGACGACGGCACCTACGTCGGCTCGGACCGGGCCACCGGCGAGCAGCGCTGGACCGGCAGCCGCGTCGATCTGGTCTTCGGCTCGAACTCGCAGCTGCGGGCGCTGGCCGAGGTGTATGCCACCGACGACGCCAAGGGCAAGTTCGTCGACGATTTCATCGCCGCCTGGGACAAGGTGATGAACCTGGATCGGTTCGACCTGGCCTGATCCGCCGTCGCCCGGATGCCCCGCGCACCACCGCCGGTGCGCGGGGCATCCGCACGTCCGGGGAGCATGCCGGTTCGGGCGGTCGTTCGGCCGCGGACGCTACAGTCACCCGAGACCACTCGGGCACAGGAGGCCGCCGTGACCGTTCCGCTGCTGGCGTGGGCCGGTGCGCTGGCGCTGATCGTCGTCTTACTGGTGTTCGACTTCGTCTTCCACGTGCGTCGCGCGCATTCGCCGACCCTGGGCGAGTCGGCGGCGTGGTCGGCGGCCTATATCGGTGTGGCGGTGGCGTTCGGGTTCGTGGTGTGGGGTCTGGGCGGATCCGAGATGGGGGTCGAGTACTTCGCCGGCTACATCACCGAGAAGGCGTTGTCGGTGGACAATCTGTTCATCTTCCTGGTGATCTTCACCGCCTTCCGGGTGCCCGCGGCCGCCCAGCAGAAGGTGCTGCTGGTGGGGATCGTGATCTCGCTGCTGGCGCGCACCGGATTCATCTTCCTCGGAGCGACGCTGATCAACCGTTTCGCGTGGGTGTTCTACCTGTTCGGCGGGGTGCTGCTGGTGACCGCGGGCAATATGCTGCGTCCCGAGAGCGAGGACACCCACTCCGGCGACGGGCTGGTGGTGCGCGCGACCCGGAAACTGTTGCGCACCACCGACTCCTACGACAGTGACGCGATGACCACGATCGTGGACGGTCGGCGCCGGTTGACGCCGATGGTGTCGGCGATGATCGCGATCGGCGGCACCGATGTGCTGTTCGCCCTCGATTCGATTCCCGCGATCTTCGGCCTCACCGAGAACGTATTCCTGGTGTTCACCGCCACCGCATTCTCGCTTCTGGGGTTGCGGCAGTTGTTCTTCCTGCTCGAGGGGCTGCTGGACCGGTTGATCTATCTGGGTTTCGGGCTGGCCGCCGTACTCGGCTTCATCGGCGTGAAGCTCATACTGCACGCGCTGCATCACAACAGCGTGCCGTTCGTCAACGACGGCGACCCGGTGCCGGTGGCCGAGATTCCCACCGTGTGGTCGCTGGTCGTGATCGTCGCGATACTCGTTGTGACGGTGGTGGTCTCGTTGTGGAGCCCGGCCGGGCGCGCGCAGACCGCGGTCGCCGGGGCGCGCCGCTACGCCACCCGGTACCTCGATCTGGGCTACGAGGCCGATCAGGCCGTGCGCGAACACACCTACGGGCGGATGCTGGCAGCGGAACGGACCATGGCCGGGCTGCCGGACAAATATGTGCACCGGTTCCGCGCCGAGGACCTGACCACGCTTCTGGACCGCGCGCACGTCGTGCACGAGGACCGCATGGAACGCATCCGCGCGGGCCTGCCCCTGCGGATGTGACCGTCGAACCCCTCCTCTTTATATTCCGTTTCGGCTATATTGCCGATATGGCATCTACGTTCGAGGCGCTGGCCGAACCGCGGCGCCGCGAAATCCTCGACCTGCTGCGCCGGCGCGAACACCTGGTCGGCGAACTGGTCACCGAACTGCGCCTGGCACAACCGACGGTGTCGAAACACCTGAAGATCCTGCGCGGCGCCGGCCTGGTCGAGGTCCGCCAGGACGCGCAACGGCGCTGGTACCGGCTGCGACCCCAGCCGCTCACCGAGATCGACCTGTGGCTGGCCCCCTACCGGCAGCTGTGGGACACCAGCCTCGACGCGCTGGCCCGCCACCTCGACGCGCTGGCCGCCGACGACAGCACCACCCTCACCGAAGCCGAAACCGCAAGGAGTGATGACGATGAGTGACCCGTCCGCCGAACTGACCACGATCGACGGCACGCCCACGTTGCGGTTCGAGCGCCGCTTCGCCCATCCCCGGGAACGAGTGTGGCGGGCGATCAGCGATCCCGAGCAGATGAAGGCGTGGTTTCCGGCCGCGGTGCAAACCGACCTGCGCCCCGGCGCGCCGATGCGATTCGTCTTCGACGACGAAGCCCCGATCGAGGACACCTGGGACGGAGAGGTCCTAGAGGTCGATCCGCCGAAGGTGTTCATGTTCCGCTGGAACCGGGATGTGCTGCGATTCGAGCTGATCGCCGACGGCGACGGCTGCCGGCTGGTGTTCACCCACGCGCTCGGCGACGGCCCGGCCGGCCGCCTGGGCGCCGCCCGCACCGCCGCCGGATGGGACGGCTGCCTGACCAGCCTGGCCGCCGCACTCGACGACCGCGCCGAAGATGAGGACCCGAGAGCCGGATGGCTGGCCCGGGCCGAAGCCTACGCCGAGAAGTTCGGGCTGGCCCGCGGCAGCGCCGAACCCGGCGTGGGCCCCGAATCCGATGTGGTGCTGCGGTTTTCGCGGGACCTGGTGTGGCGGCCCGCGGACACGATCTGGGCGATCCTGATCGAGGACCACCCCCTGCGCGTCGGCGCGCTACCACCGGCGCGCGCGACCAATCCGGCGATCGAGCCGGGACCGGTCACCGCATTCGATCCGCCGCGGCTGCTGGAATACGAGGTGTCAGTGGACGGGCAGCCGGCGGGACGGGCGCGGTGGGAGATCATCGCCGATCCGCGACTGGGCACCCGGGTCGAGTTCGCCCACACCCTGCCCCACCGGCTCGCCGCGCACCGCGCCGGACTGCTGGCCGCCTGGCAGGTGCATATCGAACTGTTCTTCGCCGCGACCCAGGGCGAGATCCGGTGCCCGTGGCCCGAGCAGCGGGTCACCGAACTGACCGCCACCTACAGCTGAGTCACTGCGCGGGCGTGCGGCCGGTGCGGGCCGGAATCGTGGTGTCCAGCACCGTCATCAGCGCGACGAGGACACCGAGGGCAACGATCACCCAGGCGATGGCGTGCAGCCCGGCATCGGTGGTGGCCGAACCGAAGGTGAGCGTGATCAGGCTGGAGGAGAAGATCGCCCCCATATAGGCGAAGGTGCGATACAACCCCGACGCCACCGCGACCTGCCGGGCGGGCGCTTGCACATACAGCGCGGCCTGGTTGGCGAACCCGCTGGCGCCGCCGGCCACTCCGAACAGCAGCGACATCGCGATCAGCACGATCACCGGCGAGTTGTGCGTGATCACGGCCATGACCAGCCCGGTCGCGATCAACACCGCACCGCTCGCGGTCAGCGGCACCCGCACCCAGCCGCGATTGGACACCAGCCGCGCGATGACGATACTGATCGCCGACAGCGGCAGCAGGATCAACCCCACCTGGGAGGCGCTGTAGTGGGCGGCCTGTTCCATCCACTGACTGGTCCCGTAGAGGGCGGTGTAGGTGCCCAGCGACACCACCGCCTGCCGCAGATACGTGCGCAACAGGCCGCCGTTGCGGGTCAGCATCCGCACATCGATGAGCGGACTGCGGGCCCGCAACTCCCACGCCACCAGCGCGGCGACCAGTCCCAGCGTCACCGGCAGCAACCACCACAGCGGTGAGCGCAGATCCGACAGAAACCTCAGCATGCCGATCACGGCGCCGGCGAACAGGCCGATGCCGACGAGGTCGACCGCGGCCGGCAGCGACCCCTGATCGCGGTCGCGCGGTGCATCCTTCGGCACCCCGGTCGCCGTCGCCACCAGCGCGACCAGCGCGAGCGGGATGTTGACGAAAAATATTGCGCGCCAACCGAACACACCCGCCAGCAGACCACCCAGCGGCAGCCCCACCACGGAGGTGACCTGCGCGGCGATCGAGAAGTTGCCCAGCACTCGCGCCGGCACCCCCGTCCCGGCGTCGTCGGCGCGCCGCCGCACCAGCGCCATCGCGGTGGGAAACGCCGCCGAGGTGCCGATCCCGATGAGCGCGCGCGACACCACCAGGAACCCGAATGCCGGTGCGGCGGCGCCGATCACGCCGGCGGCGATGAGGATGATCAACCCGCTGGTGAACACCCGGCGCGGCCCGAACAGCGTGGCGAGTTTGCCCATGGTGGGCTGGGCGACGGCACTGCACAGATACAGCACCGAGATGAGCACGGCGGTGGTGCCGGGGCCCCGGTGGAAGTCGACGCCGATGCCGACGAGGGCGGTGGCGATGGTGGAGGTGTTGATCGGATTGAGGGTCGAGCCCAGCAGCAGCGGCCCGACAAAGCGGACGGTGAACGGGTCGCTGCGGGCGGGCGCGGTGTCGGCGGGGGCGGCTGTCACGAGCGGGCCGCCAATGTCCGTAGCACGTCGTCGGTGGTTCCGGTTTCGGCGATGCGGCCGAAGATGTGGCCGATGCTGTGGTCGTGGCGTTCGGCGTCGGAATCGGTCATCGCATCGACCGGCAGCGTGACGTGGAAACCCTGTTCGTGGGCGTCGCGGGCGGTCGATTCGACGCCGGCGCCGGTGGCGATGCCCACGACCACCACCTGCGTGACGCCGTCGGCACGCAACCGGTCGGCGAGCCCGGTGCCGGCGAAGGCGCTGCGGGCGTGCTTGGTGACCTGGATGTCGCCGGGCTGCGGCGCCATCTCGGGAATGAGGGCGGTCCAGTCCGGCGGCAGATCGGTCATGGTCATCGCGCCGGCGTCGGTGCGCCCGGGCGGGGTGCCGGCGACGTTGACGAGCACGACCGGCAGGTCCCGGTCGCGGAAGGCGTGCGCGAGTGTGGCCGCGCGCGTGATCACGGGTTCGACCGGATGCGCCAGCGGCCGGCCGACGATGCCGTGCTGCAGATCGATCACGATGAGGGCGGTGGCCGGGTCCAGGGTGGTGACGGGCATGACGAATTCCTTTGCTGGCGTGCGGTTTCGGACGCACCGGGGTCGGCGCGCGCCGGATCGCGCGAACCCGGTGGCCGGGTCGCGGATTTCGGTTGTGGGCGCTTGGATCAGCCGGCCCGGCCGATGCGGTCGAGCAGCCCGACCGCATCGGCGAGTTGCCGGATTTCGGCGTCGGTGAATTCGGCCTCGATGACGCGGGTGAGCCAGTCCTCTTTCGCGCGGCGGCCGGTGCGGAATTCGTCGCGGGCGGCCTCGGTCAGGTCCAGGACGGTTTTGCGGCCGTCGGCCGGATCGGGTGTGCCCGCGATGAGACCCGCCTCTTCCAGCGCGCGAACGATTTTCGCCATCGACTGCGGGCGCATTCCCGCCGCGTGGGCCAGTTGGGTGGCCGTGGCGGGCCCGCCCTGTTCGAGGCGGATGAGGACCGAGCTCTGGGATTTGGTGAGGTCGCTGCCCTCGGCCTGAGCGCGCAGCTGCCGCAGCAGCCGGCTGACGGCGACACGCAGATCGGCCGCCACCGCGGCGGGGGTGGGCGCAGGCTTTCCGGACACGACTCCACCGTATCATTTACTAAGCTAACTGTACAGCTGGCTGTATAAATTCGGATGCGACTCGGCCTTCGCCGAGTGTGATTACTTGACGGCCGGTAAGTAATGTCGCTAGCCTGACCGAAAAGCCCCCTACCGGGTCGTTTACTCGATCCGGCCGGCGCGGGAAGTGGGTGGGGATGGAAACCGTCAGTGTGTTGTGGCCGGTGCCGGCCGAGCGCGTCGCGACCGTCGAAGTCGGCGAGGACGCGCTGACCGACCTGGAAATCGAACCGCTGCTCGCCGCGATCGTCGGCGATACCGACGACCACGACCTCACCGCCCTGCTGCGCCGCCCCGTCCGTGACCCCGACACCGTCCGATTCCGCCACGAGGTGTTCACCGACCTCGACGACCGCGAAACATACGCCGCCGCAGAGGAATTCGTGATCGCCATGTGGCGGGTGCGGCGCCGGCTGCGCATCGCCGGCGAGCTGTATCACCGGCATCAACGCCACCGCGCCCACCTCGACGCCGCCGCCGGCTACGTGGCCGCGGTCACCGCACTGCACGCGGCGACCGCACGGCTGCCACTGCGATCGCGGGCACTGCTGCGGTGGCGCACTTACCTCGACACCTATTGCGCCGGTGCGGATCTGCGCACATTGGCCCACGACATCGACACCGTACGAGCCGCGCTGGCCCGCGTGCGGTACCGGCTGCGGATCGTCGACCGCACCCTCGAGGTGAGCCCCGCACGCCCCGCACCCGACTACACCGCCGCCGTGACGCGACTGCTCGCCCGCTTCGGCGCACCACACCGCCGCGACCCACACCCGCAACCGGAGTGGCCGGACATGAACCAGACCGAGGAACATATCCTCGACCGGGTCGCCGACCTGTACCCGGCGCCGTTCGAGCGACTGGCCGAATTCGCCACCCGCCATCGAGATTTCATCGCCCCCGAGGTGACCGAATTCGATCGAGGCATGCAGTTCTATCTGCGCTACCGCCGGTTCGCCCACCGCGCCGCCGGCACCGGCCGCAGTCTGTGCCTGCCCGAGATCGCCGCACCCGGCGAACCGATCCACGCCGAGTGCGCCTACGACCTCGCCCTCGCTACCCGCTCACCGAACCCGCTGGTGTGCAACGATTTCCGCCTCGAACCCCCGGAACGAATGACGGTGGTGACCGGCCCCAATCAGGGCGGGAAGACGACCTTCGCGCGCGCGATCGGGCAACTGGTGTACTTCGCCGCGCTCGGCGGCCCGGTCCCCGCGCAGGCGGCGCGGCTGCCGCTGCCCGATCGCATCCACACCCACTTCGAACGCGCCGAACACGCCGGCGACCCGGACGGAAGGCTGCTGGCGGACCTGCGCTCCATGCGCGAAATCCTGCGGACCACGAGCGCGGACACCCTGGTCGTGCTCAACGAGAGTTTCTCCACGACCACCACACACGACGGCGCGCGCATCGCCGGCGAGGTCCTGGCCCACATCGTGCGGCTCGGCGCCTGGGGGGTGTGGGTGAGTTTCTTCGACGACCTCGCCGACGCCGGACCCGAGGTGGTGTCGATGGTGGCATCGACCGACCCGGCCGACCGAGCACACCGCACCTACCGCATCGTGCGCCGCCCCGCCGACGGCAACGCCTACGCCACCGAACTCGCCCAACGCTACGGACTCGGCTACCACGCGGTGGCCGCGAGGCTGGCGCGATGAGGGTCCGGCTGCTGTTCCCCGCCGACACCGCACCCGCACCGGCCGCGCTCGGCGACACCGCTGTCGCGGATCTGGGCATCTCCGCACTGATCGACACCATCGCCGAGCGCGACCCGGCGATCGCCGACACGGTCCGGGCAGTCATCACCGCGCCCCCGGCGGATCCGGCCGTGATCACACACCGCCACGCCGTGCTCACCGACTGCTGCGCCCACCCCGACCTCGTGCGCGCCGTCCACGACATCGCCGCCGCCGCGACGTCGGTGCGGCGCTGGACATCGGCGGCACGCCGGCGCGCCAACGGCACACTGGTTCTGACCCTGCCACCGTTCACCGCACAGCTCGAGCAGCTGCGCCGGCTGCGCACCCTGCTCGAACGCGACGGCGACCGCCTCACCGCCGCGGGCTGGACCGACCTGATCGCGACGACGAAACAGTTCGACGACACCTACCTGCGAGCGGTGCGCGACGAGCTGAGCGTGCTGCGCTTCGACCACGGCGTCGACATCGAGGCGGGCCTGGGCACCGGCAACAAGATCACCGATGTCGTGGTCCACCGGCCACCCGCACGCCGGCCACGATTCGGATTCCCCCGCAGCACAAGCGTTTTCGAAGCGATCGCCGACGGCGATGCCGAGGCCGATCCGGTGATGCAGCTGAAGGACCACGCGCTGGCAGAACTCGCGGACGTGGTCGCCGCTACCGCCGACCGGCTGCACGCCTTCTTCCTGCGGTTACGCGAGGAGACCGCCTTCTACCTCGGCTGCCTGATCCTGCGAGAGCGCCTCGACCGCATCGCGATCCCCTACTGCCTGCCGCACCCCCACCCGTCCGGCACGACGCGGCTACGCTGCCGCGGGCTGCGCGACATCACCCTGGCGCTGGGCCCGGAACCCGCGAGCGTGGCGGGCAGCGACCTCGCCGCCGACGGGCGATCGCTGCTGATCGTCACCGGCGCCAACAACGGCGGCAAATCCACGTTCCTGCGCAGCCTCGGCGCCGCGCAGCTGATGATGCAGGCCGGAATGTTCGTCCTCGCCGAGGAATTCGCCGCCGACGTCCGCGACGGAGTGTTCACCCATTTCGTCGGCGACGAGGACCACACCCTGTCCTACGGCAAACTCGCCGACGAACTGGTCCGGATGAACGCGGTGATCGACCGGATCGGGCCGCGCGGGCTGCTGCTGTGCAACGAGGCGTTCGCCTCCACCGGCGAACGCGACGCCGGCCGTATCGCCGGGCCCCTGCTGCGGGCGCTCACCGAGGCCGGAGTGAAGGTCGTGTTCGTCACCCACCTCTACGACTACGCGCGCACCCGCCACGCCGAGGCGCACCCCGGCGACCTGTTCCTGCGCGCCGAACGCGGACCCGACGGCACGCGCACCCACCGCATCGTGGCGGGCCCGCCCGAGGCCGGCGGTCACGGTTACGACCTGTGGGCCGCCACCGAACCCGGGTAACCGGGCTCAGGCCGAGGGACGCAGACTGCTCAACACCCGGATCGCATCCGACAGCGGGATCATCCGGCCGGGTTGTTCGGCGAGCAACCCCATCTCGATGTACTGGCGAATCAGCATCGAGGGGGTGATGCAGTGTTCGGCGGCCGCCTCCCGGATCCGGTCACGCAGATCCTTCGGCAGTTTCAAGGAGGTGGTGACCATCCCGCGTTCGATCTCCTCGCCGGTCGGCGGCAGCGCGGGCGCCGCGGCGGAGTCGTCGAACACCAAACCGTCCACGACCGCCTGCGGGTCGGCGCCGGGCTTCGGTTCGAAGATGTGCTTGTCGGTCATCGGTTCGCCTCCCATGCGGTGTATTCCTCGAGCTGCTGCGGGCGCATCTGCGCGGCCATCACGATCTCCCAGGTGCCGGCCGACTCCGGCGACGGCCGCATCCGCAGCATCACCACCAGTGGACGGCCCGCGTCGGTGCGGCCCCACACGGTCGTGACGGGCAACCCTTCCGGGGTGCGGGCCGGACGCGGCCAGCGCCGCGACGAATACAGCACCTCCATCACCTCCCAGGGCGCCACCTCGGCACGAGCCAGGAACGAGTGGATTCCGATCCACCATGCGTACTCCACGCAGCCACCATAATACCCGCGTATTACCTACCTCGGCAGTGGTGAGCGTCGCTGCGGCAGCACCACCGTGCGATCGAACGCCGCGGGATGGGCCGCGGCGTGCTCGACCGCCGCCGCGACGTCGTCCAATCCGAACGTGGTGACCGTTTCCACAGAGAGATCGAGCAGCCCGCACCGCACCAACTCGATCAACCCCGAAACAGCGGTGCGCGGGCACATCCACTGACCTCGCAACGTCACACTGTTGCGCATCAGCCACGGATACGGCAGCGCCAGATCGGAACCGCCGAGCATCCCCACCCCGCCCATGAGCACGACGCGCCCGAACTCCCGCACCGTCATCGCCGCGGTCCGCACCACGCGCGTGTCCGCCGCGGGCGGCAGAATATCGAGCACCACATCCACCGGTCCCCCGCCCGCGGCCACCATCGCCTGCCGATCCACCTCCGCGTCGCCGGTCAGCTCGACCGGGCGCACACGGTCTCCGAACAGGTCCCGCAACCGGGTCGCAGCCGCGCGGTTGCGGCCGGGAGCCACTACCCGGCTCGCGCCCATGGCAAGCCCCACCGCCACCGCCGCACCCCCGAAATTGCCGGTCGCCCCGCTCACCAGCAATGTTTCCCCGGCACGCAGATCCGCCGCCAGCAGACCCCCGTACGGCACCAGCGGCACCGCCAGGGATGCCCAGCCGGCCACGTCCTCGCCGTCGACGTCACCGAGCGGCACGGCGTTCTCCGTCGGCACGACCATGCGCTCCGCGAACGACCCGTGATGAAAGTATCGCGACAATCGCAGCCCGCCCGGACCACGCGAACTCCAGCCCTGCAACGTGATGTCGGGAGTGCGCGCGTCGTCGCGGGAACGCACCGTCGGATCACACCACACCAGGTCCCCGGGCCGCAGCCGGGTCGCATCCGGACCGGCCGACACCACCCGCCCGACCCCGCCCATTCCCGGAATCACCGGCGGCTCCAGCGGATAGTTGCGCACACCGCCGAAAACCTCTGCCGCATACGGCAAGACACAGGTAGCGAGCACATCCACCAGGACCTCACCCGGCCCGGCCACCGGATCGGGCACAGTCGTCACCGTCAACGGCTGCCCGAACTGTTCCAACATCGCCGCACGCATCGCCCACTCCTCAGGTTCCGAATCTCTTCTTCGCCAACGTAGGACGCGATCCGGCCATGCCACCAGCGAAAGTCCGGCATATCTGGTATGCCGGACAGTCATGGATCTGTCACCGGCCGGACTGCGGGTGCTGGCCGAGGTCGCCGAACGCGGATCGTTCACCGCCGCGGCCGCCGCCCTCGGCTATACCCAATCCGGCATCTCACGCCAAGCCGCGGCCCTCGAACGCGAGGCCGGAAAACCCCTGTTCGAACGCCACCGCACCGGCGTCCACCTCACCCCGGCCGGGCTGACGCTGCTGCGCCACGCACGGGTCGCGCTGGACGCGCTGGAGGCCGCGCGACGCGACCTCGACGACCGCGATCTCGTCCAGCGGGTACGGCTGGGCAGCCTCATCAGCGCGGGCGCGGTACTCGTACCCACCGCGCTGGCCGCGCTGCGACGCACCCACCCCGCACTCGAGGTGTCCACCCGCGAGGGCACCACGCCGGCGCTGGTCCGCGCCATCCGCGCCGGCAGCCTCGATCTCGCCGTGATCACCTCGCGGCCGCCGCACCGGCCACCCGACACCGAACTACCGCGGCTGATCGTCGAACAACTCGGCGAGGTGGAACTGCTCGTCGCCGCCCCCGCCACCGGCCGCTTCGCCGGGCGCACCACCGTCACCGTCGACGAACTCGTCGACGCCCCATGGATCGCGAGCCCCGCCGCCACCACCGAACCGCTGCTGGGAGTGTGGCCGGGGTTGCCCGGCCGCCCCCACATCGCACACCGCGCCCGCGACTGGCTCGCCAAACTCGCCCTCGTCGCCGCCGGCTGCGGCGTGACCACCGTCCCCTCGGGCCTGTTCCCGGCGCTGCCGCCGGAGGTCATCACGCTGCGCGTCGTCACCGGCTCCCACGACCGCGCCGCCACCGAACTGCGCCGCCTGTCGCTGGTCCGCACACCGGCCCCGCTCACCCCGCCGAACGCGGCCGTGATCGAGGCATTACGCAGCGCCGCAACACCTTTCGCACACGGGACCGCACGGGCGCCGGGCTAGCCGGTCACCAGATCAGGGTCCGCTCGGGCACCCGCACACACGCGAAGAAGCGTTTGCCGATATCGCTGCCGTCGTGGTTGTAGGCGTTCATGATCTCGGCCAGCTCGTCGGCCAGCTCCTGCAGCGCCGGGCTCGGATTGTCGATGCCGCAGTCGCTGACCCAACCCCACTCCCGCGGCACACCCTCGATGGTGACGATGATCTTGCCGACGTACGGGGTGGCGACCGAGTAGGAGATCTCGATGGGAGCGTCCCGGATCGGCGAACGTTCGGCGAGCTCCGCACGATGCTGCGGCATGCTGAAGATCTGCGCGAAAACGATGTCCTGACTGATCATTTCGGCAATGCTCGCCAACGTGGCGTGCCGCCCGACCCGGTGATAGCGGGGACCGTAATCACGATCGCCCCGCGGTCCCGCCGCCTGCGGATGCTTGGCCAGGATGCGGTCGAGCATGCGCTGGGCGGCCTCGCGTTCGGCGGCACCGGTCGCGGGATGATCGATCAGCTGGCGCAGCCGGGAAATCCGGGGGCTCAGGGCCGTTGACATGGTCGCGGTCCTCTCCTCGTCGTCGCACGGCAGCCGCGGCCGCGGTCGGTCAGGGCAGCGGATCGACCAGCACCTGATGGTCGATGCGTCGCAACATATCCGGCCGAGCGGTCAAACACGGCCAATTGCGAGAGACCGCCTCACTGGCGGCGTGTCCGGCGGCCACCAGCCCATCGGCATCGGAACGTCCGGCCAGCAACGCCGCCACCCGGGAGGCCGCGCCGGTGTCCAGTCCGGTCACCACGGTGTGCGGCAGCTCCAGCAACACCGCGAGAATATCGAGCCGATCCGGCCGGATCAGCGCCTGCCCCGCCGCCGCCACCGCCGCGGGCACCACGATGGTATGACCGGCCTCGGCCGTCGCCCATGCCACCGCGTGCACGTACGGCAGCCGCCGCGTCCAGCCCACCACGGCGGCGGTGTCGAACACCACGCCGCCCAGTGCGGCCGGGCTCACGCGGCGCCGGCGCTTCGCCGATCCAGATCCTCCGCCGACAGCGGCGGCAGGCCCTGCACACGCCGGGCCTGATTCACCAGCTCGAGCGGCGGCACGCCACCGAAACTGGACTCGATGGCATCCAGCGAAATATCGCGATCCATCCGATCCCGCAACGCGGCCGACACGTAGGCGGACAGATTATCGATCCGCCCCGACGCCTTCCAGCGCTCCAAGGTGGACACATCATCCTTGGGGACCGAGATCGTCACCTTCTTCGTCTCCGCCATACCAACAGCTTACGGCAGTATGGCGCCCGGACGGCGGCGACTACCGCGCGAAGACGGTGGCCTGCGCTCCGCGCAGCAGCTCGACCAGCTCCTTGCCCGCCGTGTCGTCCAACGCCGCGAAGGCCGGGGCGATCAGCTCGTCGGTCAGCGCCTCGGCCGCATCCCAGCGCTGCCGCATCGCCGAGCTCACCTCGGTGACGTCGACCCGTTCACCCCACCCGAACAGCCGCGCCTGGGTGGGCCCGTCGGTACGCGGCGAGCCACCGATCAGCACCGCCTCGAACGGCGACAGCCCACTGGCCCGCACCGCCATCAGATGCAGGCCGCCCCGCAGCTCACGCAGACAATGGATCAACTGCAACACCCGACCGGCGGCATCGTCGGCGAGCGGCAACGCCCGCCAGCCCGCGAACAGGCTCACCCCCGCCACATCGGCGGCATCGGTCACCACCCGCAGCAATTCGGCCAACCGGTCGCAGCCGTCGAATCCGGCGAGTTTGCGGCGACCGAAACCCTGGCACGCCGCCAGATATCCGGCCGCGGCCTGCGCGGGCGCCATCGCCACCGAATCCCAGGCCACCCGAACGGTTTCCGGCTCGAAGAACCCGAACGCCGCGGTCACCACATCGGCATCCACCTCGCCGAGCACCCCGCCGCGGCCGCGCGTATACGGGCCGATGAAGCCGTCCACGCCGGTGGTGGCACCGAATGCCTTGGCCTCGCGGGAGAACATGAACGCGCCCCCGATGGTCTGGATCTCGGATTTTACCGCGGCCGGCACCGACAAGGCGGACCCCTTTCGACGAGAGCGACCGATCCGGCCACTCGGCTCCTTCGACAATCCCCCGGAGCCTATCTCGCTTCAATCCACTAATGCCAGCGCCGGGCCGTAATCCGCCGCCCCCGCGAACAACCCCCGAGCTAATCCACCATCGCAAAGCAGTATCTGACCATCGTGCTCGATGGGCTCACCAACCCCGAGAACCGTTCCGGCGCAGTTCAGCCCCCG
>NZ_LZML01000007.1:0-2269 GCF_001665695.1 Nocardia sp. 852002-51101_SCH5132738
CGGTAGTTCTGGACGAACCGATCGAACAAGGCCGGGAAGAACACGATGTCACGGGCCGCACGCCGGTAGTCGTAGGTATCGGGGTTGCGTGGTGATCCGTCACCGCAGGGCTTGCCCTTGCTGTTGATCGCGCCGTCATCATGCATGCGCCCGTACGAGTCCAGGGTGAGGGTGATGAACATCGAGGGCCGGTACTTGCCCGCGTACTGCCGTCCGATGGTGGACTTGCTGACCTTCTTGCGGGGCAGGTCCGGGACGTCCTGGCGGCGGCGGGTGGACCGTTTGCGCTCCGATTTCGGCTCGGGATCCAGCGCCGGAAGACGCCCGCGCACACCAGTCCCCCGCAACTCCGCATCCAGATCCGCCACGACCTCGCGGATACCGTCCATCATGTCGAGGTCGTGGCGCGCCTTCGCGGCCTGGTAGTCGTCCATCAGACTCGCGCGGGCCTCGACCAATTCCAGCTGTAGCGCTGTCGGATCACGCTTGATATCGACCGGTTCGGTTTCGATGTGCCAGCCCTCGTGAGCCTGCTGCACCCGCAGCGCATGAGCACGAGCCGCACACGACGGGCACACGCTCGTCAGCGTCGACTTACACGGCGCGCCAACATATTCCGATTTCCCGGTCTCAGCGTTGACGCTGTACATCGGGATCGGGCGGCGGCACTCCCCGAACTTGTCCGCCGTCGCCTCAGCCAACTCCAGCATGTTCAACATCGAGCGACGCTCGGCCGCCGTCTCACGGGCCGAAGCCCCATCACCATCGGTGACAGGGCTTGGAAGCTCAGCAGGCTCGGTCACAGGGCCACCGCCTCACCCACGCTCCCCTCCAGCGACACCGCGGAGACCCGCTTCGACGGGGACGGGGGATTGCAGAACCCGTAATAGGTGCGATCGTTGTAGCTGGACCAGTGACCTTGCTCGGTGACCGTCTCCCCCTTCGCGGTCACACCCAGCACCCGCTGCACCGCCGGAGCCACATGAACCAGCCCGAACGCGCACGTGCAGCCCTGAGGCCCGGAGAACGCCAACCCGGTGCCGTCGCACTGGCGGCACACCTGCCAAACCGAGACATCATGCAGCGCAATGCAATCCGGGTGCTGACAGTCCAGCTCACCGCACCACACGCACCGACGAGCGAACGTCAGCCGAGGCGGACGCAACGGCCCAGCCGAACGAACCGGGAACGAAACCACGTTTCCGCTCACAGCAGCCATGCCGATCACCGACCCGTCCAACGCACCGGAGCACCGCCACCAGCGGGCCAGCACTCATAGACCACCGTCGGAGCAGCAGCCTTCACCACCAGTTCCGGGTGCAGCGCGACCACATCGGCCAACGGCCGCGACGACTCCCCCGCCTCCGTCAGGCCGTGAATGCAGTCGCACCGCTGCGACGCCGTTTCCGGATCGATGTGACCATCGACGTATTCGGTGCCGCCGCACCGCTCGCAGACCTCCCACACCGAACCCGCATACCAGGCGATGCAACGAGCCGAATCACACTGCGCGGTAAGGCAATTCACGCATCGGCCCGCCGCATTCAGACGAGGCGGACGAAGCGCGATCGCGTTCGAGATTGAGCGGAGCTGTGACATTTGGGCCTCCCCGATGATCCGTTTTCCGGGCCGCTTTCGATATGACCAACGTTACCGGCGTACACCAGTCTTGTCTATACCTGTCTAGGTAACCATTTCCTACATACCCGTAGCTAGCCAGGTGAGTACACTGAACCGCGTGGCTGGCGAGCTGAAAGACCCCGACGACCTGCGTCCCGTCTATCTCCGGATGGCGGACCAGCTCCGGGACGCCTATACACCGGGAGGGCAACTCCCGTCCGCTCCTAAGCTGGCGGAGGAATGGGGCGTAGCCCGTGAGACTGCTCGGGCCGCCATCGACGTACTACGCCACGAGGGCTTAGTTGTCGCCTGGCAGGGACGCGGGACGTTCTACCGCGTGCAGCCCGACGAGACCAGCGAAGCCACAACCGAGGACGCAGTGCTCACGCGGCTCGATCAGATAATGAGCCGTCTGGATGAGTTCGAGGGTCGCCTATCTGCTTTGGAGCACGCTCGAGGCGATGAAGCCGCACAGTAAGCCCCGCCAACCGAGCCTCGATGATCGCTAGCCGCACCTCGATCACCGCTCGTCTCTCACCGTCGTAATTCATACGAACAGCAAAGCTCAGCAGCCTACACCCACGAACCATGTGAATCCCCATGTGAATTCGCAAGGGCACATGTGCACCTCCCGACGCGTCATCACTGC
>NZ_LZML01000008.1:0-1069 GCF_001665695.1 Nocardia sp. 852002-51101_SCH5132738
GTGATGTGAACTGGATCCGCTGCCGACGGCGTGCGCCGGGAGATTCGGTGGGGTGTGTCACCGGTCTTAGTTTATACAAGCTTTGGATGTATAAATAGAGGTATGGCGTATGTGATCGGCGAGCCGTGCGTGGACGTGATGGACCGGGCGTGTGTGGAGGAGTGTCCGGTCGACTGCATCTACGAGGGTGCTCGCTCGTTGTATATCCACCCCGACGAGTGCGTGGACTGTGGGGCGTGTGTGCCGGTCTGCCCGGTGGAGGCGATCTATTACCAGGACGACCTGCCGGCCGAGCTCGAGCCCTACCTCGACGACAACGCCGCCTTTTTCAGCGAGACCTTGCCCGGTCGCGACGAACCTCTCGGATTTCCCGGTGGCGCAGCCAAACTCGGCCCCGTCGGGGTGGATACGCCGCTGGTTGCCGCGCTGCCGAAACGGAGTGCCCAGCCATGACGCGCGAAACGACGTCCGCTGCCACGCCGTCCAGTTCGCGTGCGACGCCGGCCGGGGCCGGTGGTGGGCGGCGCGGCGAGGTGCTCGCGGTATTGCGCGACTCGCGTGATGCGTTGAGCATCCTCGATATCGCCGCGCACCTGCAGTTGCATCCGAACACGGTGCGTTTTCACCTCGAGGCGCTGGTCGAGGCCGGGCAGGCCGAGCGGGTCGACAGTCCGCGCACCGGTCCGGGCCGGCCTCCGCAAATGTTTCGCGCCCATCGCGGGATGGACCCCGCCGGGCCGCGTAACTACCGGCTGCTCGCCGATATCCTCACCGCTCAGCTGGCCTCCGATCCCGACCCGTTGGATCGTGCGGAGGAGGCCGGGCGCAGTTGGGGCCGCACGTTGACTCGCGACATGGATGCCGAGGCGCCGACCGCCGAGCAGGCTGTGAGCGATTTGGTGCGGGTGCTCGACGAGGTCGGATTCGACCCCGAACCCGACATCGATAGCGGCCGGACGCGAATCCGGTTGCGGCACTGCCCCTTCCTCGATCTGGCCGAAACTCGTGCGAGTGTGGTGTGCCCGATCCATCTGGGCCTGATGCAGGGCGTGCTGGAGGGCCGGGCCGC
>NZ_LZML01000009.1:0-1490 GCF_001665695.1 Nocardia sp. 852002-51101_SCH5132738
TCGTCGGTCCTTCCTGCCGAGCCATCAGGCTCGACTCATCGGACCGAGATCAGATCCACCGGAACACCGACAGTCCCATGAGGCGCGGCGCCGGTGGCCCCGCTCTGTACCGGGAGCGGAATGGACAGCCGATCCGGACGATCGCGGCGCGATGGAGTATCGCGAAACGTCCTCGCCGTGGATGGATGCCGAATTCGCCGACGCGCGATCACGAGCCTTCCTCGCTGCGTTGGACTTGCATCGCGCAGCGCTCACCACTCAGCCGGCCCGCGCGCGGCGCAATCTCCTGGCAGCGATGGATGTTGTCAGCGGTGCTGCACCTTCCGATCTGCCACCCGCGATCAAGCTCGCCGCGTGGCAGATGATTTTCTTCGTGGTGCCGGTGATTTCGACAACCTTTGCCTCGATGTCGCGCATGTTCGCCTCCCTCGGACGCGAGTCGTTGGGCTGGCTTTTCATCGACGAGGCAGGCCAAGCCGCGCCACAGGCGGCGGTCGGTGCGCTCTGGCGATCACAGCGCGCGGTGATGGTCGGAGATCCGCTCCAACTGGAACCGGTCGTGAACCTTCCCTGGTCGGGGCAGAAGCGCCTGTGCCGGCACTTCGGAGTCGACCCGCAATGGACACCGCAGAACACGTCGGTCCAGTCACTCGCGGACCGAATCAATCGATTCGGCACTTGGATTCCCAACACAGGCGATGCGGGGTATACCTGGGTCGGGTCACCGCTTCGGGTCCACCGGCGCTGCGATCGGCTCATGTTCGAGGTCAGCAACGAGATCGCGTACGACGGTCTGATGGTTTACGGCGTCACCGAACGCAAGCCGTTCGAATTGCTCACACAGAGTACGTGGCTCGACGTCGGCGCTCGACCGAGCGGAAGTAAATGGAATCCGTTGGAGGGTAGGTATGTCGACGCCACGCTGAACAGAATTGTCGAGCGGATCTCCGGTCAAATGGACCACGAACTCGCCGACGCGGGCCTGGACCTGCCCGAATGGGCGGTCAACGATACGGAGCGCGCCGATGAGTTGGCCCGGCGCCTCGCTTCGGCCGTATTCATCGTCAGCCCGTTCCGCGACATTGCGCAAACGTTGCAGAAGTCGGTGGCCAAGAGGTTTCCCAAGGGAGCGGACCGAGTCGGCACGGTCCACACCACACAGGGGAAAGAGGCCGACATCGTGATCTTGGTGCTGGGCACCGCTACCGATCAGGACGGATCGCGCGACTGGGCCGCGAAGACGCCCAATCTGTTGAATGTGGCTGTCACCCGTGCCCGTCGGCGGCTCGTCGTTGTCGGCGACTTCCAGAACTGGTCACATCGCCGCAACTTTCACGTTCTCGCCCAGCACGGAAAGCGCGGGACAGGCGGTCTCTTGACTGTTGTCGATACTTCGAAGGAGTGGCGCCTGGGCTAGTGTTCTGCGCCTGAAATCCGTTGTGTAATTGTAGGATTCGTCGGTGGCAAGGACGGGGCGGCCGAGGTCGGGG
>NZ_LZML01000010.1:0-1102 GCF_001665695.1 Nocardia sp. 852002-51101_SCH5132738
GAACCGAATTCCATTGTGCTAGAATAGATTTAGTACCGAACTAGCTTCGGACTTACACGGTTCTCGTGACACCCTCGGCGCGTACTGCCGACGATGTCGCGCAGGAGGTCTACGCGTTGCTGATCACCTACCAGGCGTTGCGGACCGCGATCGCCGATACCGCGCTGGCCACACCGGGCATGGTCGCGGACCGGGGCAGTTTCACCGTCGCTTTGCAGACCGCCCGCGACCAGCTCGTCCATGCGGCCGGGTCATCACCGGCGCGACTGTCGATATCGTCGGTGTGATCGGGCGGGCCGTGCGCGCTGACCTGCTCCCACATCGCCGGCCCCGCAGCAGCCTTCGCGTGGTCAAACGGGCAATCTCCAAACACCGCGCCAAGGGGGTGATCGACCGGACCATCTACCAAACCCACATCAGCGTGCGCGTGCTACCCGGTTGACAACCCGGCAGCACACCAAACTGAGCGGCCTTGGGTCTAGCCCGGGCTGCGGTGCACGCCGGCTACCGCACCTATGTCACCACCGCCGCCGATTTGGCGGCCCGCTGCCACAAAGCTGCGATCGAAGGCCGGTGGGCCACCTGCATGCGTTTCTACGCCGGACCAACGCTCCTGGCGATCGACGAACTGGGATACCTGCCGTTACCTGCAGAGGCGGCATCAGCACTGTTTCAGGTTGTCGCGCAACGGTACTTGAAGACATCGATCGTGATCACCACTAACCGCAGCGTCTCCGAATGGGGCGAAGTCCTCGGCGACACCATCATCGCCGCGGCCATGCTCGACCGGCTCCTACATCGCTCGGTGGTCCTCAAACTCGACGGCGATTCCTACCGCCTGCGAGACCACCATGCCCGATCAGAAAACCACCGCACGGCCTCCGGAACCATCCGCCGGCCGCTACAGTAGAACCGCCTCACGGGTGGGGAATTTCGATGAGCCCGGCTGGGGAGATTCGGTGAGCGCAGTCAGCTGACGAGGCTCAAGAAACTTCCCCAGTGGTGCTCATCGAAATTCCCCACCCGTGAGGCGGTTCTACTGTAGCGGCCGGCGGATGGTTCCGGAGGCCGTGCGGTGGTTTTCTGATCGGGCATGGCCGGG